>DATFQL010000103.1:0-8266 GCA_035264305.1 Candidatus Limnocylindrales bacterium
AGGATGGTCGCCGTCACCGGCGTGCCGTCGCCGGCCGCCGGGTCGGCGGAGGCACTCGGCCCGGCCGTTGCCTCGGGCGTGATCTCGGGCGATCCCGAGGGCGACGCGGACGGATCGGCGGTGTCGGCCTCGGCGGACGCCGTGCGGGCATCGGCTGTCGCGTCGAGCGAGATGGCGATGGCATCGCCGAGCGCCGTGCCGCCGTCAGCCCGGAGGTCGTCGATCGCGTCGCGGACCTCGCCGCGATCGGTGGTGGGCTTCACGACCAATCGGGCGTCGGTGGAGAACGCGACGAGCCCGATGCGGAACGCTGCCGGGAGGCTGTCCACGAACGAGGCCGCGGCGGCCTTGGCCGCGGCAAGCCTGGTCGGATCGACATCCGTCGCGGTCATCGAGCGCGAGACGTCCATGGTCAGCATCACTGTGGCCTGCTCGCGCGGCACCTGGAGCGTCATGGACGGTCGGGCGAGCGCGACGACGAGGAACGCGATGGAGGCGAGGTACAGGGCGGTCGGCACGTGGCGCCGCCAGCCGGGCGTGCGCGGCACGAGGTTCGACAGCAGGTCGACGTTCGTGAACCGGACGACGTACCGGGCGCGCCGGCGCTGGACGAGGACGTACGCCGCGAGGGCGAGGGGAACGAGGAGGAGGCCCGCGAGGAACGCGGGCTCGGCGAAGGTCATGGCAGCAATCCCTGGATGCGGAGCTGGTCGGCAAGTGAGCGGAGCCAGCCGCCGGAGGTGGACAGGACGACGTGACGGACGCGGAGGCGGCGGAGCTCCCTCGCGACGTGGGCTCGATCTCGGGCGGCGGCCTCGGCGAACCGCGCGCGGAGCGACGCTGAACCCGTGTCGACGCGGACCTCGCGGCCCGTCTCGGCGTCGACGAGCGTGAGGCCGCCCACGTCGGGCAACTCGTCCTCGCGTGGGTCGCGGACCTCGACGACGAGCACGGCGTGCCGCTGGGCGACGGCGCCGAGCTGGGGCAGCCAGTCGAGCGGCCCGCGGAGGTCGGTCACGAGGACGACCAGCCCGCCGGGCGGGGTCCCGCGGGCGACGAACCGGAGCGCTGCCTCGGGCGTCCGCGCCTCGTCGGGGAGCGGCTGGACGTCACGGGATCGTGCCGTGGCGTCGGCCGCGGCCGCGCCGTCGAGCTCGGCATCCAGGAGCGTCGCGAGGAGTGCGGCCCGCCCGGTTCGCGGCGGGACCTTCCGGTCCACGGCGCCGCCGAACGTGACGACGCCCAGCCGGTTGCCGCGCTGTGACGACAGGTGCGCCATCGCGATCGAGACGCCCTCCGCGACATCGGCCTTGCGCCGGTCCGCCGTGCCGAACTGCATCGACGGCGAGCAGTCGAGGACGAGCCAGGTCGTCAGCGCGCGTTCCGGGACGTCGACCCGGACGTGCGGCACCTGCATCCGCGCTGTGACGTTCCAGTCGATCCGGCGAACGTCGTCGCCCGGCTCGTACGGCCGAACCTGGGCAAGCTCCATGCCGCCGCCCAGATCGCGCGCCCGATGGTCTCCGGCGACGAGGCCGCGGATCTGGCGAGCGATCGACAGCTCGAGCGCGCGCAGGAGCGCCTCGGGCGTCGGACCCGGTCCGGGACGCGCGGGCGTCCGGGTGCGGACGCCCGGGGCGAGGAGCGTCATGCCGTCCGCTCCTCCGTCAGCTGGCGCGGCGCCGGGACCGCAGGCAGGATCCGACCGAGGATCGTGTCCGCGGTCACCTCCTCGGCGAGCGCGGTGAAGGAGGGGACGATGCGGTGGCGCAGGACGTCGGGCGCGAGCTCGTAGATGTCGGCAGGGATCACGTACCGCCGCCCTCGCAGGAGCGCGAGCGCCCGAGCGGCGTGGACGAGGTTGATCGAGCCGCGCGGGCTGGCGCCGAACGAGATGTACTTCGCGAGGTCGGCCTGGCCGACGAGACCGGGGGCGCGGGTCGCCGAGACGATCGAGACGGCGTACGCGACGAGCACCGGGTCGACGTAGATCTCGGGCACGGCGGCCTGGAGCACCCCCAGCTGCCGCGCGTCGAGGACCCGGCGCACCGGCGCAGCCGGCCGCAGCGAGCGCTCGACGACGGTCTGCTCCTCGGTCGCCGTCGGATACCCGACGACGACCTTCATCATGAATCGGTCGACCTGGGCCTCGGGCAGCGGGTAGGTGCCCTCGGACTCGATCGGGTTCTGGGTCGCCATCACCAGGAACGGCTTCGGCACGCTGAAGGTCTCGCGGCCGATCGTCACCTGGCGCTCCTGCATCACCTCGAGCAGGGCGGACTGGACCTTCGCGGGCGCACGGTTGATCTCGTCCGCGAGGAGGAAGTTGCAGAACACGGGGCCCAGCTCCGTGTCGAACGTGGCCGTGCTGGGGCGGTAGATCCGCGTCCCGACGAGGTCGGCGGGGACGAGGTCGGGCGTGAACTGGATCCGCCGGAAGGAGGCGTCGAGCGCGTCGGCGAGCGTCCGGATCGTGAGCGTCTTCGCGAGGCCGGGGACGCCCTCCAGCAGCAGATGCCCACCCGCGAGGAGCGCGACGAGCACCCGCTCGAGCATCTCGTCCTGGCCGACGATGACCCGCCGGATCTCGTACAGGACGGCCTCGGCGGTGGTGCGCGGATCGAGCGCGTCGATCGCGGCAGCGGGATGGATCGGCTGCGGGACGTCGGGAGCGGTGGTCATGCGGTCCTCCGGCCCGCTGACGCGGGCGGTTGGGGTTCGGGGATGGCGGCACGGTTGGCGTGCGCGTGCTGTCCCCGATCCTTCGGAGGCCGGATGAGAGATTGCTTAGAACCGGCGGTTGGTGGACGAGCCTTAATCGAAGCGCAATCAGCCGGCGGCGAGCGATCCCGGCCGCGCGCTACCGGGGGATGGGCTCGTCGGCGTCCGCCGCTCGGGCCGGTTCGTGCTCGCGCCAGGTCCCAGCGCCATACAGCGTGTCGACGCGCACGCGGACCGTGAGGCCGGGTGGGACGTCCCGGTTCGGGAACCGGTCGGCGCCGATATACGCCGGAGCGAGGCGATCCATCACCTCGAGGGCGCCGCCCTGGGTGATCGTGGCGCTGCCCTGTGCGACGAGGTACGGGAACAGGAACCCGCCGTCAGGCTCCTTCGCCTGGAAGCTGACCGTGATCCTCGGGTCTCGACGCAGGTTCGCGATCTTGCGCTGATCCGCGAATGTCGACCACACGAGCTCATCGCCGTCGACGCCGACCCACGCGAGCGATACGTGCGGGGTCCCATCAGGGTTGAGGGTGACGATATGGCCGAACGGGCCGGCCTCGATGAAGGCGCGCGCAGCGGGAATGATGGTTGCCATGTCAACGATCTTACGTCAGGTCTCCAGTTGGGCCACGCGCCGGAGCGTTCATCCCGGACGGGTGATCCGCCGCGCAGCGGGGGGAGGTTTCATACGACGCGACGGAGGTGATCCATGTCCGAGCAGGTGGCTGACACCGGCACGCCCGCCACCCGCGCGTGGCACGCCATGACGGAGGCCGACGCGCTGCACGCGCAGGGGGTCGACCCCACGGCCGGGCTCAGCGACGCCGAGGTCGAGTCGCGACGCGCGACCCACGGCCGGAACAAGTTCGCTGAGGCCGCGAAGGAACCGCGCTGGCGCTCGTTCCTCCGCCAGTACAAGGACCCGATGCAGATCGTGCTGCTCGTGGCCGGCATCGTCAGCATGTTCCTGCCTGGCCAGCTCGCGACCGGCGTCGTCCTCGTCCTGCTCACGCTGCTCAACGCCGGACTCGGCCTCAGCCAGGAGGGCAAGGCGGAGGCGAGCGTCGCCGCGCTCCAGAAGATGATGGTGGTCCAGGCAAAGGTTCGCCGCGGTGGCGAGGTCCGGCTGGTTCCGATGGAGGAGCTCGTCCCGGGCGACGTCGTGAACCTCGAGGCCGGCGACCTCGTCCCCGCGGATGGCCGGATCATCCGCGCGGCGACCCTCGAGATCGACGAGGCCGCGCTGACGGGCGAGAGCGCGCCCGTGCCCAAGGGCCTCGAGCGCGTCGCGGCCGAATCGGCCCTTGGCGACCGGATCGACATGGCGTTCATGAACACCCAGGTCACCCGCGGGGCGGGGACGATCCTCGTCACGTCGACGGGCATGGGGACCGAGGTCGGCCACATCTCGGACATGCTCCAGGAGACGACCGCGGACGTCACCCCGCTCACGAAGCAGCTCAACACGCTCACCAACCAGATCCTCGTCATCGCGGGGATCGCCCTGCTGGTGTCGATCGGCCTCGGCCTGTATCGCGACCAGCCGTTCCAGCTGCTGTTCCTGACCGCCGTCGCCTTCTCGGTGTCCGCCATCCCGACCGGCTTGCCGGCCGTCGTGACGACGATCCTCGCGAACGGCACCTCGACGCTGGCGAAGGCGGGCGCGATCGTCAAGCGGCTGCGCTCCGTCGAGACGCTGGGCTCGACGTCGGCGATCAACTCGGACAAGACAGGCACGCTGACCCTCAACCAGATGACTGCTGTGCAGATGGCGATCGTCGGGCAGCGATTCACGATCAGCGGCGAGGGCTATTCGAGCGTCGGCAACATCCAGGGCGAGGCGGGACGCGGCGACGTCCCGCTGGACCGCTATCTCCTGCCGATGGCGCTGTGCGCGGACGCGGTGGCCAAGGAGGGCTCACTCGTCGGGGACCCGACCGAGGGCGCCCTCGTCGTCCTCGCGGCGAAGGGCGGCGTGGATCCCGAGCTCACCCGCGAGAAGTTCCCGCGCATCGCCGAGGTGCCGTTCGACGCGGCGTACAAGTTCATGGCGACGTTCCACGAGATGCAGGACGAGTCCGGCAAGGCGGTTGTGCGGGCATACGTCAAGGGGGCTCCCGACCAGCTGCTGGCTCGCGCGGCCAACGCCATCACGGCCGACGGTGGCACGGCACCCGTCGCCGACGTGCGTGCGCCGTACATGGCCGAGAACGAGCGGATGGGCCGCCAGGGCCTGCGCGTGATGGCGACCGGCGTGCGCGACTTCGATCCAGCGACGTTCGACCGATCCGCGCCGGACCTGCTGCCGCTGGTGCAGGACATCACGCTGCTGGCGCTCGTCGGCATCGTCGACCCGCCCCGCCCGGAGGCCAAGGCCGCCATCGAGATCGCCCACGCGGCGGGGATCCAGGTCCGGATGATCACCGGCGACCATGCCGTGACCGCAGAAGCCATCGCTCGCCAGCTTGGCATCACCGGCCGCGCGATCACGGGCGCAGAGTTCGCGGCCATGGACGAGCCGACGCTGGAGCGCGCGATCGACGACATCGGAGTCATCGCACGAGTCGCGCCCGAGGACAAGGTGCACCTCGTCGACGTGCTCAAGCGCAAGGGCCACATCGTCGCGATGACCGGTGACGGCGTGAACGACGCGCCGGCGCTCAAGAAGGCGGACATCGGCGTTGCGATGGGGATCACCGGCACGGAGGTCTCCAAGGAGGCGGCCGTGATGATCCTGACGGACGACAACTTCGCCACGATCGTCCACGCCGTCGAGCTGGGGCGAGCGCTGTACGACAACCTCGTCCGCTACATCCGGTTTCAGATGGCCGGCCTGTTCGGGTTCATCGGGACGTTCCTCGGCGCGAGCCTGCTGTTCATCGCCCAGGGCATGCCGTTCCTGCCGCTCCAGACGCTGTGGGTCAACTTCACCGTGCAGGTGTTCCTCGCCGTGGGCCTCGGGTATGGCAAGGCGCGCGAGGGGCTGATGAAGGACGCCCCGCGCTCGCCGCTCCGGCCGATCCTCCCGTCCCGGCTCCTCGCCTACCTGGTGTTCGTCGGCGTGGTCATCTCCGTGCTGACGCTCGGCGTGATCGCGTGGGCGACACCGCTGTTCGGCGAGGCCGTCGCCCGCACCATGGGCCTGACCACCTTCGCGTTCACGAACATCTGGTTCGCGATCGAGACGGCGGACGAGGAGGCGTCGATGTTCTCGGCCACGACGCTTGCGAACCCGACGCTGCTCAAGGCGGCTGGCCTGGCGCTGGTCGCCACGGTGGCGACCTCCGAGATCGGGCTGCTCAACCGCATCCTCGACACCGTGAACCTCACGACCGACCAGTGGCTGGTCGCGCTCGTGGTCTCGCTCGGTGTGATCGTCGTCGCGGAGCTGAAGAAGCTCCTGCGGATCCAGACGAGCGACAAGCCGCGGCTCGCCGAGGTGCCCGTCGAGCCCGTCGCGGCGGCCGCCTAGCTGCCGTTCGGCTTCGGGCGCCGACGACGGACCCGGGTGGCGACGTGATGCGTCCGGGCCGTCCGCCCGCGGTCAGTCGTCGGAATCGCGGCGACCGGGACTCGCTGCGCGCGCGGCCGGCGCCGCGAGCGAGAGCACTGGATAGGGCTCGAGGAGCCCGAGCTCGACGGCCCGTTCGACCGCCTCGCCGCGCGACGATGCCCACAGCTTTCCGTAGATCGACATCGCGTGGGTCTTCACCGTGTTGCGCGAGATGCTGAGCCGGTCGGCGATCTCCGGGAACGACAGGTACGTGGGCAGGAAGGGCAGGATCCGTAGCTCGGCCGTCGTCAGCGCCGAGGATCCGACGAGCGCCGTCGCCGCCCCGCTGAGGTAGCGCCGGATCTGGATCAGGTCGTCTGTGAGGATGCCCAGCGAAGGCGTCCACCGGACGAGCTGCTCGGCCTCGCGGAGCACGATCTGCGCCCCGGCCGGATCGGACAGGGCGAGATACGCTCGCGCCAGCTCCAGCAGGCCCGCCACCGCGTACGCGGGAAACGCCCGACTCGCCAGCGGCCGGACGAGCTGCGCATGCACGAGCGCCTCCCGTGCCCGCTTGACGTCGCCATCGCGCGCCGCGATCCGGGCCACGAGGGCGTACACCGGAAGTGCGAGCGCGACGTGCTCGGACCGGAACAGGCGCATCCGATTCTCCGCCTCGCGCGTCAGCGCGACGCCCTCCACCCAGTCGCCTCGTCGGATCCGGATCACGGCTGCGACCGCGAGCGGACCCAGGTTCGGGGTGTCGCGGCCGACGGACTCGCGACTCGCGGCGGCGAGCAAGCGCTCCGCGTCGTCGAGGTCACCGAGCAGGAACTGCGCGGTCCCCTCGAGGAACAGGGCGTCGGGATGCCATCGGCTCGTCGCGGGCTCGCGCGCGACGGCGTACCGGGCGTCCGCGAGCATCGCTCGTGGCCCGTCGCTGGCGACGAGCGCGCGCACGACGCTGCGCCGCGACTCGAACAGGGCGGCGTCGTCCGGGTCGAGGTCGGCCGTCGACGCACCCTCCGCGAGCCCCCACGCGTGGAGGGCCTCTTCGCCGCGACCCGTGAGCATGTGCGACCAGAAGCCGACCAGCGTGAGGAACGGGAGCGCGTGAAAGTCCTCCGCCGTGAACGAGGCGAGCCAGCGTTCGACGACCTCGACCTCCCCGTCCCGCGTGGCTGCGATGCTTGCCGTCGCGACGAGCTGGCCCGCCGCTTCCCGATCGCCGGCCGCCAACGCGTGCCGGACCGCCAGGTCGACATTGCCCTCGGATGCATACCAGTCGAACGCCGCCCGATGGCCCCGAATCGATGCGTCCGGTTCCCGCCGGGCAAGCTCGGTGAGCAGGAAGTCGCGGAGGAGCTTGTGGAACCGGTACGTCTGCGCATCCCGGCCGACCGCGTGGATGAACAGGTTCTGCGCCGCGAGCGCCTCGAGCCGCGGCCACCCGTCCGACCGACCGACGACGGCGGCCACGGCGCCCGGCGTGAGGTCATCGAGAACCGCGCACCGGGTCAGGACCTCCATGTCGTCGTCGGACAGCCGGTGCGCGAGCTCGGAGCGCAGGTAATCGGCGATCGGCTGGTCGGCTCCCGTCACGGAACGCACCCACGAGTCGGGCAGCTCGCCGCGTGCGCGTGCGAGCGTCGCGAGGTACAGGCCGGCGGCCCAACCCTCCGTCCGTTCGAGCAGGATCGCGAGGTCCTCGTCGGTGACCTCGCACCCTGCCGCCGTGATGAGCGTCGCCGCCTCGTGCCGGTCGAGCGCCAGCTCGTTGACGCCCAGCTCGAGGAGCCGCTGCTCGGCGCGCAGCCGCGCGACCGGCAGGCCCGGCAGCGCCCGGCCGGCCAGCACGACATGGAACGTCGGCGGCAGGTGGTCGAGGAACGCGCTCAGGACGTCAATGGATGTGCGATCCGTGAGCAGGTGGACGTCGTCGAACGCGATCACGGCCGGGCGCTCCCAGCGATGCACATCGGCAAGGAGACGCGGAACGGCAAAGGACAGGACTCGATCCCGGCGGACGACGGCCCCGCGCGCGAGGGC
>DATFQL010000104.1:0-9045 GCA_035264305.1 Candidatus Limnocylindrales bacterium
CCGAGGCCATCGAGCACGCGGCCCCCACGAGGAATGCGATGCCGGTGAGGACGCCGATCGGAATGCCGGCAAGCTCGGGGACGTCGGCGACCTGGGGGCCCTCGACGATCGCGATGACGGCGCCGATGATCACCGACGCGACCACCGCGAGCACGGCGATGGTCGTGTACTGGCGCTTGACGAAGGCGTCCGCGCCTTCGCGGATCGTGTCGGCGACGTCCACCATTGCCTGCGTCCCGGTATCCCGGGCCAGGACGTCGCGTGCCAGGTAGGCGGCGAACAGGATCGCGGCGATGCCGGCGATCGGGATGATCCAGTAGAGCGCGGAGTCGCCCATCAGGGTCTGCAGAACCTCCCAAGGCAGGTGGAGCCGGTACGCACGTCATCTCGTGACGTCGTGCGCGGACGCAAGATCTGGACACGCGCGATCGCGCGACACGACAATTGGGCCTCGCCGGCGGGGGTTCGGAACGCAGGGGAACCCGCGCGCTGGCGGCGACGAGTGTATGCGTGCGCCAGCGCACGGGTCAAACCAGTTCCACCCGGGATCGCATTCGATGCACGCCGCGCCGGGGATATGCGGCAGATGGCGCAGGGCGGGCGCGCCCGGCGGGGCCGGTGCGAGGGTCGCGCCGCCCTATACTCCCCGCTCGTGGACCGTCGCTCGAGCCTCGGGTGCCTGGTCGAGGTCATCGAGACCCTCGTCCTCACCCTCGTCATCTTCTTCGTCATCCAGTCCTTCATCGCGCAGCCGTACCAGGTGCAGCAGCAGTCGATGGAGCGGACCCTGGAGCCGGGCCAGTACGTCCTCGTGGACAAGCTGACGCCGCGGTTCGACGCGTACGACCGGGGCGACGTCGTCGTGTTCAACCCTCCCGCGACCTGGACGCGGGAGAACACCCCGTTCATCAAGCGGGTGATCGGCGTCTCGGGCGACACGGTCGAGGTCCGCGACGACGGCCTGGTCTACGTCAACGGCACCGCGCTCGACGAGGCGTACACCTACACCAACGACGAGGACGCGCCCGAGCCGACCGAGGCCGGTGGCGACCAGAACCGGTGGGTCGTCCCGGACGGCGAGCTGTTCGTGATGGGCGATCACCGGCAGCGTTCGGCGGACTCGCGGGTGTTCGGGACGATCCCGATCGCGAACATCATCGGGCGCGCGTTCCTCCGGTACTGGCCGATCGGGACGTTCGGAATCCTCGAGACGCCGGCCTACCCGGACCTGCAGCCGGCCGCGTCCTGACGCCGACCGCCGGGATCGGATGGTGACGCCCGCAATCATCCTCCTCGCGGTGGTCGTCACGGCCGCGGGCGTCATCGCGACGAGCGCCCGCGAGCCTCGGTTCGCGGCCCTCGGGATGATCGTCGCCCTCGTGGGGGCCGCGTACGTCACCGAGCCGCTCCCCGGTCTCGTCGCGCTCGCGGCCCGCCTCGCCGGGTCCGCGCTCGCCGGGTATCTGGTCTGGATCGCGCTGCGCGGCGCGCCTCCGCCCACCTCGGGCTGGCGGGTGGGGTGGCCGGGGGCGGGCGGCGTGGCCATCGTTGCCTTCGCGATCGGCTGGCTCGCCGCCGGCAGCATCGCCACGGCGCTCGCGGCGGCCACGGGAAGCGGTCCGTCGGTCGGCGCAGCGGCGGCCCTTGCGGCCGGGTCCCCGGTCCCGCGGGCCGCCCTCGGCGCCGCGCTCGCCCTGTCCGCCCTGGCGGCAGCGCCTGTCCTCGTCGGCCGCGACGTCCTGCGGCTGGGCCTCGGGCTGCTGCTGCTGCTGGCCGCGGCCGGGCTGCTGCGCAACGTGATGTCGGTCGGGACGGACGGGCCGGTCGAGCTCGCCCTGGCGGTGCTGACCGCGCTGTCCGGAGCCGGCGTCGCGGCGGTCGTCGCGCGATCGCTCCTCGTGCACGGTGACCTCGAGCTGCGCGCGACGACCCGCGACATCGGCGGACGACCGCACGGGGACGATGCCCATCCGCGGCCGTGGCCCGGGATGTACGGCCCCTACGGCCCCCGACGTCGCGCGCTGCCGCCGACGCCGGCCGCGCACCCCGACCGCCGCCGGCCGCAGCCGCCTGCGCCCGCGCGACCCGAGCCGCCGCTCCGGCCGGGTGGCAAGGGCGGCTACGGCACCGGCTGGCCGGGAACCCACTGATGGAGCTCCTCCTGCTGCTCGCCGTTGCGACGTTCGGGGCGACGGCGTCGGCGATCGGGCTCGCCCGCGGCGGTCGCGCCGGCCGGCGTGGGGCGGTCCTCGGCGGGCTCTCGCTGCTCGGCGTGGTCGCGGTCTCGTTCGCGCTCACGGCACCGCGCGTGGGAGCGGGCGAGATTCCGCCGGGCGTCGGCATCCTGGACGGGCGCCTGATCCCCAACGACTACATGCGCCTCGTCATCGCGCTGTGGGCGCTCGACGGCGTGCTCATCGTGCTGATCGCGTGGCTCGCGACCGGGCTCGCGGGGCTTCGGGGGCTCATGCCGGCGGTCCTCGCGTCGATCGCGGGCGGCAGCGTCGCATTGGCAGCGACGAACCTCGTCCTCGGCACCGCGGCCGCCGGCGCGACCGGTCTCGTGGCGCTGCTCATCCTGCTCGCGTGGCGCGATCCCGCCGGCATCCCCGCGGCCGCACGCGAGCTGCGCGTCACGATCCTCGCGACCGTGCTCCTGATGGGCGCGATCGTCGTCGCTCCGCTCGCCGCCGGCGTCGCGGTTCGCGGCGCGACGGACGGGAGCGCGATCGCGGCGGGGACCCCCGGCACCGCCGGCGCCGCCGCACTGGTCGGGTTGCTCGTCCTGGCGGTCGCGCTCGCAGCAGGCCTGCGGATCGGCGTCATCCCGTTCCACCTGCGGATCCCGCAGCTCACGGACGCGGCGACGCCCATCGCCCTGCCCCTGCTGCTCGCATGGGTCCCGCTCCCGCTTGCCGTCGTGAGCCTCGCCGCGGTCGACCTCCTCGTGGCCCCGCTCGCGCTGCCGCTCGGGGGGGAGCAGCTGGTCATCGTCGCCGTCGTGATCGTGACGCTCGTCGGCGCCTCGCTCGCGGCGATCCTCCAGGACGACATCCGCCACACCACCGGCTATCTCGTCATCGCGGATGGCGCGATCGTGCTGCTCGGATTGGCGGCCCTCACGCCCGACGCCTGGGGCCCGGCACGGGTGTGGCTCGTGACGCTCGCGGCGACGAAGACGGCCGTCGCGGCGTGGGCCGCCGTCGTCGAGTCGCGGTTCGGCTCCCGGCAGCTGCCCGAGCTGCGAGGCTGGATCCGGCGGTCGCCGATCCTCGGCGCGGCGTTGCTCGTCGCCGCGGTCGCGAGCTTCGGCTTCCCGGGCTGGGTCGCCTACGAGTCGCGCGTCGCACTCGCCCGGCTGACCGGTGGCCCCCCGCTCGACGCCGTGCTGATGGCCCTCTCGTTCCTCACCCTGCCGGCCTACCTGCGGCTGCTCGGCATGGGAACGGGGCGGCCGACGAGTCGGGTCGACCGCGCCGCGCCGGAGCGAATCGTCCGGACCCGGCGCACCGAGACCCTGCCCGTCGAGGCCGACGGGACGGGAGCGGCGGCCACGGCAGCAACCGCCAGGCCCGCGCGTGTCGGACCGGATACGACCGCGAACGCCGCGAAACGGGCGGCCGGGCGGGCACGGAAGAGGGCCGCGCGCGGTGCCACGCGCACCGGGCGACGGATCATGCGGGCTCTGCGCCGCGATGCGACGGAGCTCGCTGCCGCGGCGGTGCTCACGCTCGCGGTCCTCGCCGCGCTCACCTCGTGGGGCGTCCTCGACATCTGGGGCGCGTCGAGCGAGCCGGCGCCGATCACGACGAACGCCTCCTCGGACTGAGGCGGCCGGCGCACCCACGGCGTGCCGGTGCGGGGCCATGCCCTGACGCGGACTACTCCTCCGGGGCCAGCACCCAGCGGTCGATCTCGCGCTCGTAGCCCAGCAGCTCCTCGGGCCGGAACCACAGGGCGAGCTCCGCCTCCGCGTTCTCGGGGCTGTCAGAGGCATGCACGAGGTTCTGCGCGGTCTCGACCGCGAAGTCGCCGCGGATCGAGCCCGGCGCCGCCTCGTGGGGACGCGTGGCGCCGTTCATCGCGCGGACGATTGCGATCGCGTTCGGACCCTCGAGCGCCGCGGCGACGAGCGGGGCCGAGGTGATGAAGTCCACGAGCCCGCCGAAGAACGGCTTCTCGCGATGCACGGCGTAGTGCTGCTCGGCAAGGGCCCGGTCCGTCCGGACGAGCTTCAGCCCGACCAGCTTCAGGCCCCGGTCCTCGAACCGGGTGAGGACGCGACCGACGAGCTGGCGCTGGACGCCGTCGGGCTTGACGAGGAGGAGGGTGCGCTGGACGTCTGCCATCGGCGTGTCGGTGCCTCTCGATATCGGGCGACGCCGCGCACGGGTCGCAGGGATCACGGGTAGGTGCTCGATCGGGGTCGCGCTGGCAATGCTGGGCGGGTGGGCTGCCCGAGGCGCGGCGCGGCTGAACAGCGTAACCCGTCCACGGGCCCCGCGCGGCCGGCGCCCTATCCCGCCTCGTCGCGGGCCGGCGTGTCCGAGCGGGCGCGCCGGACGCGTCGCTCGTCGGGAGGATCCCCGTGCCCGCGGGCGATATCGAATGCGGCACGGGCTTCCGTCTCGCGGCCCAGCAGGCGGAGCGCATCGCCGGCGACGAGCGCGAGGGCCGGGTCCACGGCGGCGTCGCCGACCGCTGCGAGGACCTCTCGCGCGTACCCGGGGTCGAGGCGAAGCGCGACGCCGAGCCCGACGGCGGCCTGGGGCGCGTCCCCGGCCGCAAGCGCCGCCTGGCCGCCCGCGAACGCCTCGGCGGCGCCCGTCGGCGCGGGGGAGTCCGTTCGGGTCCTCGATACGCGTGCGCCCTTTGACAGCGGCGCCCGCGCGATCGGCTCCCCGGGCTCGTCCACGGGCGCGGCGATGGCCGGGATGGTCTCCGCGGGCCAGACGACACTTCGCGGGATCCCGGCGAACAGCGGATCGAGCGGGCCCTCAAGGCCGTCGAGGGCGCGTGCGGCCAGGCGGCGGGCCTCCCCGGGCCGGCCGAGCGCCGCCACGGACTCGGCTGCGATGACGAGCGCGAGCGGGTCGGCGCGGTCACGGGCCAGGAGCGCGTTCGCGGCCTCACCCGCGCCGGCGAGGTCCCCGGTCCGCCATCGGACCTCGGCGAGGTCCAGCAGCGCATCCTCGTCGAGCATGCCGCGGCCGGCGAGTGCCTCGAGCTCCGCACGGGCAAGCGCGAGGGACCCCATCCGGAGGTGGAGGCTCGCGAGCCGGACGGCGACGGGTCTGCCCTGGTCCCCAGGACGCTCCGGAGACCCGCCGTGCGGCGGGTCGACGAGCGCGGCGTCATCCGGGATGGCCGCCGCGCGCGAACGAGGGTGGACCTCGTCGGGGGCGACCCGCGACTGGTCCCGTGCGGCGTCGCGGACCGCCCGTGTCGTCGAGTCATCGGCCGGCGTCTGGTCGTCGAACAGGCCGCGGCCGGCGTCGGTCATCGAGGCAGCCGGAGATGGCGTTCCAGGCCGCGGAGGTGCCGGCCGGGTGCGACGACGGCCATCCGCAACGCCTCGTCGCGGAACAGCTCACCCGCGAGCCGGCGGACGTCCTCGGCCTGCACGGCCTCGACCGACCCGAGCGCCTCGTCGAGCGTGAACACGCGGTCGTGCAGCGCCTCCTGCCCCCCGACCCACGACGCGAGATGGCGGGTGTCGTCCATCCGGAGCTCGAGGCCGCCGGAGAGGTATGCCTTCGCCTTCGCGAGCTCCTCGGGCGAGACGGGGTCGGCCACGAGCCGCGCAAGCTCCACGAGGATCGCCTCGATCGCCGCGGGCAGTGCCGTCGGGTCGACGCCCGCCGAGACCTCGAGCGCCCCCGCGTCCGCGTACTCGACGATGCCCGACGACACGTCGTACGCCAGGCCCTTCTCCTCCCGCACGCCGAGGAACAGGCGGCTCGACATTCCGTCGCCCAGGACCGCGTTGAGGACCGCAAGGTTCCACGCGTCGGGGTGATCCCGGCGGAGTCCCGGCACCGCGATCGCGAGCTGGGCCTGGGTCGTGTCCCGGCGGCCGGTCAGGACCCGCGGCCCGGCGGGCAGCGGCGGCGCGGGCTCGAACGCCGGCAGGACCCCGTCCCCGGTCCCGAACGCCGTCGTCGCGAGACCGACCGCCTCGTCGTGCGACAGGTCCCCGGCCACCGCGACGACGGTGTTCGACGGGCGGTACATGGAGTGCCAGAAGTCCCTGATCGTGCGCGTTGGCAGGGCCCGGATGCCCTCCTCGTCGCCGCAGATCTCGCGCCCCAGCGAGCCGTCTCCGAACAACGCCTGCTGGATGAGCATCTGGGCGTACTCGGCCGGGTCGTCGAGGTAGGAGCGGATCTCCTCCACGATCACGGTCCGCTCGTGGTCGATGTCCTCGTCCTCGAGCCGCGGCCGGACGATGAGCTCGCCGAGGACCCTCATCGCCGTCGTCGCCTCGCGACGCGGGACCCGCACCCAGTACACCGTCGACTCGCGATCGGTGGCCGCGTTCGCGGACCCGCCCACACCCTCGACCGCCTCGGAGATCGCCCGGCTCGTCGGGTAGCCCGCGGTCCCCTTGAAGGTCAGGTGCTCCATGAAGTGCGCGACGCCCGCCTCGTGCGGCTGCTCGAGCCGGGACCCGGCGAGCACGTACGCCGCGATCGACACCGAGCGGGAACCCGGCAGGCGCGCGGAGATGACGCGCGGCCCCTCATCGAGCACGGTCCGGTGGAACATCGGGGCTGATGGTAGCCCGGACACGCGGGACCGGCGGCCGTCCCCGAGGGGTCGGACCGCCGGTCCTGATCGGCTCGAGCGGTCAGGCCGCCGGCGCCGGGTTGACCATCGCGAGGTACCAGCCCTGGAGGAAGAACACGAGGAAGAGCACGGCGACGACCCACATCAGGGGGTGGATGTCGCGGGCCCTGCCGCGCGCGATCTTGATGATCACCCAGGAGATGAAGCCGGCGCCGATGCCGACGGTGATGTCGTAGGTGAGGGGCATGAGGACGATCGTCAGGAGGGCCGGGATCCCCACCTCCACGTCGTTGACGTCGATGTCCCGGACCTGCGTGAACATGAGGTAGCCGACGAGGATCAGGGCCGGCGCGGTGGCGACGGCGGGGATGATCCCTGCGATCGGCGCGAGGAAGATCGCGAGCAGGAACAGGATCCCGGTCACGACCGACGCGAGCCCGGTCCTGCCACCCTCGGCGACACCCGCGGCCGACTCGATGTACGTGGTGTTCGAGCTGACGCCGGCGAGCCCGCCGGAGACCGCGGCCAGCGAGTCGACCATCAGCACCCGGCCGACGCCCGGGACCGACCCGTCCTCGCGGGCCAGCCCGGCCTCGGCGGCGACCCCGGTGACGGTGCCCATCGTGTCGAAGAAGTCCGTCAGCATGATCGTGTAGATCACGGTGATCGCGGTGACCAGCGGCAGGACCTGGAACACCTGCGTCAGGTCGAACTGGCCGAGCGTCGTGAACGAGGGCGCGACGGAGAAGTTCTGCGGGATCGAGGTCACGCCGGTGAGCAGGGCGAGCACCGTCGTGACGAGGATGCTGATCACGAGCGCCGCGCGGACCTTCAGCACCCACAGGACGATCGTCAGGATCAGGCCGATCCAGAACACGAAGTCCGCGGGCGTCGTCGGCAGGTGGAACGTCACGACGGTCCCCTCCCCGGCCACGACGAAACCGCCGCCGGTGAAGCCGATGATCAGGATGAACAAGCCGATGCCGACCCCGATCGCCTTCTTCAGGCCCAGCGGGACGGCGTTCATCACCGCCTCCCGGAAGCCGACGAGGACGAGGAGGGTGACGATGAGTCCTTCCCAGACGATCACCCCCATCGCACCGGCGGGCGAGAGGCCCTGGCCGGTGAGCGTGAAGGCAACGATGGCGTTGATGCCGAGCCCGGCCGCCAGCGCGAACGGGTAGTTGCCCACGACGCCCATCGCGATCGTGAGGATGCCCGCGACGAGGGCGGTCCCGGCGGCGAGGGCGACCGGTGTGAAGTTCGGATCGGTCTCGCCGAACCCGGACATCAGGATGCTCGGGTTCAGGAAGATGATGTAGGCCATGACCATGAACGTGGTCAGGCCGGCGCGGGCCTCCGTTCCGAGCGTCGTCCCCCGCTCTGCGAGCTTGAAGAACCGGTTCATTGCGCCCTCGTCCCGGGGCGCGGTGTCTGATGCGACGGCCATGGCGTCTCGCTGCTCCTCCCTCGATGTCCAGTGCGCGCTCCCGCGCCTCGCGGAACCGCCCTCGGGCGTGACGCCGCTGCTACTCCTCGGTCCCCTCCAGGCCGAGGAGCTCCATCTGGACGAACCCGCTGGTGTCGAACTCGAGCTGGCGCGGGGCCATGGGCGACGTCTCGTCGTCGGCGTCCGCGGGCACGAACTCGATGACCACGCGCTCGTCGCCCTGCACGAGGGTGTAGACGAGGAGCTGGTCGGGGCGCGTCTCGAACTCGAGATGCTCGAAGGAGTCCACGTTGATGGTGATCGCGATCGGCGTGAAGAACGTCGAGACCTCGGGCTCCTCGCCGACGATGCGCTCCACCCATCCCGACCCGTGCGCGACCAGCTCGCGTGACCGGTAGAACCGGTACGAGACGGTCTGCTTGAGGATCGGGCGAAGGAGGTGCTGGACGTCAGTCCGGCTCGTCACGAGGCCCTGGTTGACGAAGAACTTCGCGGGCGGATCGCTCGCCACGTGGGCTGCCAACCTCACAGCTCGAGGGGTTGGTGGAGCGGCTCGCCGCGCCGTCTTCCCGGGGACGGCCCGACGAGCGCATCCTAGCCGACGCGAGGGCGGCCGTTGCGGTGAAGTTGGCACGACCGCGTGACCTCCCGCGGGCATGCGCCTGCTCGCTTGGCGCCGCGCGGGCATCGCGCCGCGTCCCTGTCGGCTCCAGCGGGGATCGCACGGCGTCCCTGCCATTGAGTGAAGGCACGAGTCCTCGTCAGATCCCGGCGCCCTCGATGCACCTCGATGCTGGCAGGTGCGC
>DATFQL010000105.1:0-9955 GCA_035264305.1 Candidatus Limnocylindrales bacterium
TCGAACCTCGTCGGACGCTGGTCGACGTGGGAGAAGTTCCACGAGCTCGAGGCCGCCGGCTTGATGATGTACGGCCAGATGACGGCCGGCTCGTGGATCTACATCGGCAGCCAGGGCATCTTGCAGGGCACCTACGAGACCTTCGTCGCGGCGGCGCGGGTCCACTACGGCGTCGATCACCTGGCCGGGCGGTTCGTGCTGTCGGCCGGGCTCGGCGGCATGGGCGGCGCGCAGCCGCTCGCGGTCACGATGAACGAGGGCGTCTGCCTCGCGATCGAGGTCGACGAGGTCCGTGCGCGGCGCCGCCTCGAGATCGGCTACGTGGACGCGATCACGCACGATCCGTCGGAGGCGCTTGCGATCGCCCGTGCGTCGGCCGCGGCCGGCGAGGCGAGGTCGATCGCGCTTGTCGGCAACGCCGCGGAGATCGAGCCCGGTTGGGCGAAGGCCGGCGAGCGGTTCGACGTCGTGACCGACCAGACCTCGGCGCACGACGCCCTCGGCGGGTACGTGCCGGCGGAGATGTCGCTCGCCGACGCCATCTCGCTCCGCGCGGCCGAGCCCGGGGTGTACGAGGCGCGCTCGAAGCGGGCCATGGCGGACCATGTCCGGGCGATGCTCGCGTTCCAGGATGCCGGCGCGGTCGTGTTCGACTACGGGAACAACCTGCGAGCGCAGGCACAGGAGGCGGGGGTCGAGCATGCGTTCGACTACCCGGGCTTCGTCCCCGCCTTCATCCGTCCCCAGTTCTGCGAGGGACGTGGCCCGTTTCGCTGGGCGGCCCTGTCCGGGGACCCGGAGGACATCAGGCGCACGGATCGCGCCATCCTCGAGCTGTTTCCGGACGACGCGGGCCTCCGCCGGTGGCTCGAGATGGCCGAGGCAAAGGTGCCGTTCCAGGGGCTGCCTGCCCGGATCTGCTGGCTGGGCTACGGGGAGCGGGCGAAGGCGGGTCTCGAGTTCAACCGGCTCGTCTCCGGCGGCGAGGTGCGGGCGCCGATCGTCATCGGCCGGGACCACCTCGACTCCGGCTCGGTCGCGTCACCCAACCGCGAGACCGAGGCCATGGCCGACGGCACGGACGCCGTCGCCGACTGGCCGCTGCTCAACGCGATGGTGAACATCGCCGCCGGCGCGACGTGGGTCTCGATCCACCACGGCGGTGGTGTGGGGATCGGCTACAGCCAGCATGCCGGGATGGTGGTGGTCGCCGACGGCACGCCGCTCGCGGCGAAGAAGATCGAGCGGGTCCTCACGACCGACCCCGGCATGGGCGTGGTCCGCCACGTCGATGCGGGCTACGAGCGTGCGGCCGAGGTCGCCCGGGACCGTGGCGTCCGGGTCCCGATGCTCGGGATCTGACCGCTCGATCGACCCGGGCGTGCCCGGTTTCAGGCGGAGAGGCTCGCCGGCGCTGCGTCGTCGTCCACCGGCTCGGGCATCGTCACGAGCGTGCGCACGCTGGACAGGGTCACCGGGATGAACGCGAGCAGCCCGCCGATCGCGCCGACGACGATGGTCGCGTGCAGGCCGATCAGGCTCCCGAGCGCACCGCCGAGGATCGCGCCGAGTGGGATCGTGCCCCAGACGATGAACCGCATGGTGGCGTTCATCCGGCCCTGCATCCGAGGCGGGGTGATCGCCTGGCGGAGCGAGACCTGGTTGATGTTCCAGCCGGTGCTGCAGAACCCCCCTACGAGCCCGCTGACGGCGAGGGCCGGCCAGATCAGCGCATCGGGCGCAAACGCGATCGGCAGGTTGGACAGGCTGAACCCGACCGCGGTGAGCACGAGCATCCGCCCCACCCCGAGCCGCTCGGTCAACCGGTTCGTCGTCAGGGCACCGACGAGGAAGCCGACCGACGCCACGGAGAACGCGAACCCGATCGCCTCGGGCCCGAGCCCGCGCTCGTCGGTGAGGTACAGGATCAGGATCGCGTTGACGACGTTGCCGAAGAAGTTCGAGGTGCCGGTCGTCGCCGCGATGTTCCTCAGCCATCGGTGGCCGAGCACGTATCGCAGCCCGATCGAGACCTCCTGGCGCATCGACGGCTTCGGGCCGTCCGCGACCGTGTCGTGCACCTCGATCGGCGGCTCGGGCCGGCGGATCCAGGTGAGGAACAGGGCAGACACGACATAGCTGACCGCGTCGAGGACCATGGCGAACGGCGCGCGGAACGCGCCGATGAGGATGCCCGCCAACCCGGGCCCGAGGATCTGCGAGGCACTCCGGGTGATCTCGAGCTTCGAGTTGCCGTCGACGAGCTGGTCGCGCTCGACGACGCTCGGCAGGTAGCTCTGGTACGCGACGTCGAAGAAGACGGTGAGGATGCCGTTGACGAACCCGACGACGTACAGCTGCCAGATCGTCAGGGCGTCGAACGCGAAAGCGACCGGGATCGAGGCGATCGCGATCGCGCGGCCCAGGTCGCCGGCGATGAGGATCGGGCGGCGACGGAGACGGTCGACCCACACGCCCGCCGGCAGGCTGAACAGGATGAACGGCAGGAACTCGATCGTCGTGAGCAGCCCGAACTCGAACGGGGTCACGTCGAGCGTCGTTGCCGCGATCAGCGGCAGCGCGAGCTGCGTGATCGCGCTGCCGAAGACGGAGATCGTCTCCGCCGTCCACAGCTTGAGGAAGTCGGGATGGCGGAGGAGGCTCGGGCGCTGTCGGTCCATGGACCGCCGAGTCTACGGTCCGCCGCTGGGCACCGCGGATCCGTCCTGCCGCTCTCCGCGGCACTGGCTCGGCCCGGACTCGGCCGGGGCCGCACACGGCCGGCCCACCGCCGACGCCGTGCCTCTGTAGCATCGGGACGTGCTCGTGGAAAGCGTGCCCAACGTCTCCGAAGGCCGGCGGCCGGACGTCGTCGAGCGCCTCGCGACCGCGCTGACCTCCGTTCCGGGCGTGTTCCTCCTCGATCGGACCTCGGATGCGAGCCACAACCGCTCGGTGTTCACGGTCGCCGGGGAGCACGACGCGGTGACCGCCGGGCTCGAGCGCCTCGTCGGCGCGTCGATCGACGAGCTCGCGATGGACGAGCACATGGGCGAGCACCCGCGGATCGGCGCGGTCGACGTCATCCCGTTCGTGCCCCTCGGCGACACGACGATGGATGCCTGTGTCGAGCTTGCCCGCGAGTTCGGGTCGCGGATCTCGCGCCGCTGGGACCTGCCCGTCTACCTCTACGCGCGAGCCGCGACACGCGCCGACCGGGTCAAGCTGGCGGACGTCCGCCGCGGCCAGTACGAGGGCCTCAAGGCCGAGATCGGCCAGAACGGGCGCCAGCCAGACTTCGGCCCGGCACGGATGCACCCGCGGTTCGGAGCCGTTGCCGTCGGGGCACGACCGTTCCTCATCGCGTGGAACATCAACCTGGACAGCGACGACGTCGAGCTCGCGAAACGGATTGCTCGCCGCGTGCGCGAGTCGGGCGGCGGGCTGCCCCGCGTCCAGGCCAACGGGTTCCGGGTCGAGGAGCCGGAGCGGGGCCACCCCGTCCGCGCGCAGGTGTCGATGAACCTGCTCGACTTCCGGACGACGCCGATCTGGCACGCGTGGGACGTTGTCGGCGAGCTCGCCGCCGAAGACGGCATCCGCGCGGCGGAATCGGAGCTCATCGGGCTCGCGCCTCTCGCCGCGCTGCTCGACGTCGCCGATCATGCCGGCGCTCCCCGGGACGCCGACGACCGCACGCGTCTGGCCGCGGCAGCCGACGCGATCCGGCTGCGCGACTTCGATCCGCTGATGGCGCTCGAGCTGCGCCTCGCCGCCGCGCGCGACGACGCCCCCGGCGGCACCGGGTGACGCTCCGCCTCATCGAAGGCGGTCGATCGAGTGGCGATGCCCCGGGCCTCCTGATCCACGGGGCGTCGCAGGTCGCGACCCTTGCAGGCGGGATTCGGCGCGGCCCGGCGCAGGGCGACCTCGCGCTGCTCGACGCGGCGCCCGTCGGCGGGCCCGGGTCCCGGGACGCCCCGGTCGTCGCGATCTGGGACGGGCGAGTCGTCTCGGTGGGTCCTCGCGACGAGGTTGAGGCTGGACTCGAGCGTCACGGCATGCCACTCGCCCGGTTCGCCCGCCTCGATGCCGGCGGCGGCGTCGTGACGCCCGGGCTCGTCGACCCACACACGCACCTCCTGTTCGCGGGCACGCGCGAGACCGAGCTCGTCCTCCGCCAGGGCGGTGCCGGGTATCTCGAGATCCTCGCCGCCGGCGGCGGCATCCTCTCGACGGTCGCGGCGACCCGTCAGGCCTCCGAGGCTGAGCTCGCGGCGCACGGTCGGCGCTGGCTCGACGAGATGCTCCGCCACGGCGTGACCTCGGTCGAGGCGAAGTCCGGCTATGGCCTCGACCTCTCCACCGAGCTGCGCCTGCTCGCCGTCGCGCACGAGCTCGGTCGCGAGGGCCCGATCGATGTCCTGCCGACGTTCCTCGGCGCGCACGCCGTCCCACCCGAGTTCCGCGCTCGTCCAGGCGGGACCGAGGCATACGTGCGGAGCGTCATCGAGGAGCAGCTGCCCGGGGTTGCCGCCCAGGGCCGCGCGGTCTCGTGCGACGTGTTCTGCGAGCAGGGCGTGTTCAGCGCCGAGCAGAGCCGCCGGATCCTCGAGGCGGCTGCCGGCTTCGGCATGGCCGCGCGGCTCCACGCCGACGAGCTCGCCCCGTCCGGCGGAGCCGAGCTTGCCGCCGCGATCGGGGCGCTGTCCGCCGACCACCTCCACGTGCCGTCCGAGCTGGGGATCGCGGCGCTCGCCGCCGCAGCCGACACGGAGCATCCGACGGTCGCGACGCTCCTGCCGGGCACGACGTGGTTCCTCATGGCCGACGATGCGGCGCCCGCCCGCCGGCTGATCGATGCCGGCGTGCCGGTCGCGCTCGGCACGGATTTCAACCCGGGTACCTCGCCCAACCCCAACCTGCCCCTGGTGATGACCGTCGCGTGCCTCGAGATGCGCCTGTCGCCGGCCGAGGCGCTCGCCGCGGTCACAGTCAACGCGGCGTACGCCGCCGGCATCGGGGACACCGCTGGAGCGCTCGAGGCCGGCAAGCTGGGCGACGCCGTGATCTGGCGCGCCCGGACGGTGGGCGAGCTGCCGTACTGGGTGGGCGCGGACCTGGTCGACGTCGTCGTCAAGCGCGGGCGGATCGTGTACCGGCGCGCCGACTGACCGGACGCGTCCCTACACCTTCCCGCGCGACTCGAGCATGACCGTCGTGGTCTCGGCGGGCAGGCTCGACGGCATGATCTGCAGCTTGGGCTGCACGACCGGCTCCGCGCCCATCTCGTGGAGGAACAGCTTGATCGCGTCCTCGCACGCCGCCTCGTCCTCGCACACCGGCATCGGGACGACGATCTTTGGGTCCAGCTGGGCGACGAGCGCGGCCGCCGCGGTTGCGGTCAGCGCCCCGCCGATCGGTACGCACACGACCTCGACGTGACCGATGTCCGCCAGCTTCTCCTCGGTCAGCTCGTGCCCGATGTCGCCGAGGTGGATCGTGTGGATCCCGTCGAGCTCGGTGACGAACGCCGTCTGGCGGCCACGCTCGGATCCCTTCGCGCCGTCACGGTAGGTGCGTACGCCGGTCAGCAGGACATCGTGGACCTCGTACTCGCCGGGGCCATCGAGCACGAAGGCGGGCTCCAGGCTGGTCGGGATCGCGGTGCCGCCGTCGCGGGACAGCTTGATCGCCTTCTTCGGCGGCTGGTTGTCGTCGGGGTGGCTGAACGTCACCACGTCGCCGGTGATGCCGCGGCCCGTCGGCCCGACGATCGACGGATAGGGGTCGTTGACGACGACCGCGTCGCGTCCGCGAAGCCGGATGCACGTCCGCCCGTACCAGGAGAGCTCCATGCCCCGATTGTAGGTCGGCGCGCTTAACGGAAAGGACCGGAGGTGCCTGCCCAATCGGCACCTCCGGCCCGAGGGAGGGAGGATGGAACTGAGGGGATGTTCCGAGAGGAACCTTAGGCTCGTCTCGATTCACCCCCGAGCCCCGGAACGATTAAGAAACGCACATCTCGCCCGGCCGTCCTCGGGCTGATCGAGTCGCGTCCGGCCGACATGGCACACTCCACCGCGATGACGACTCCGCTGCACCGATCCGGGGGCCTTGTCGCGCTGGTCATCGCGCTGCTGGTCGCCGCATGCGGCTCCACGACGCCGACACCCGTCCCGTCCCCATCCTCGGGCGTCTCGCCGTCACCGGCCGGGAGCGCGCTCCCGTCAGCGTCGCCCGCGTCGCCTGCCGCGTCTCCGTCTGCGGACGCAACAACGCAGTGCGAGCCCGCCGAAGCGCAGGCGTCGCCCGGCTCGCCGGCGCCTGACACCGACGATCCCAACGCGGCCCTCTACTCCGAGATCGAGGCGCAGGTCACCCAGCTTCGCGGGATCACCGCCACGACCCCCGTCGAGCGGGGCGTGTTCGACAAGCCGGGGCTGTGCGCCTACATCGCCGAAGGGTTCAGCAAGGACAACCCTCCGGAGCTCGTCGCCGGCACCGAGGGCCTGTACAAGGCGCTTGGCCTGATGCCGCACGACGGGTCGCTCAAGGACCTGTACATCGAGCTGCTCACGAGCCAGGTCGCGGGCCTGTACGACGACGAGACGAAGAAGATGTACGTGGTCACCACGACGGGGGAGATCGGCCCCGCCGAGAAGATCGCGTATGCGCACGAGTACACGCACGCGCTCCAGGACCAGAAGTTCGCGCTGCGCGACGTCGTCGGGGATGCGAAGGACCAGGGCGACCGCTCATTGGCGCGAAGCACGCTCGTCGAGGGCGACGCCACACTCCTCATGTCGCTGTGGGCGCAGCAGCACCTCACGCCCCAGGAGCTGGGCCAGGTAGCCGGGAGCGTCGATCCTGCATCCGAGGCGGTGCTCGCCCGAATGCCGGCCATCCTCAAGGACGCCCTCCTGTTTCCCTACACGAGCGGGCTCACCATGAACCTCGCGGCGTTCCAGCAGGCGGGCAGCTTCGGCGGGGTCGACCAGCTGTACGCCAACCCGCCCGACACCACCGAGCAGGTGATCCATCCCGAGAAGCTCGCGTCGCGGGAGCCCGCCGTCGCGGTGTCCTTTCCGGACGACTTCGCCGCCACGCTCGGTGAGGGCTGGACGGTCGCGCTCGAGGACACGCTCGGCGAGTTCCAGGTCCGGACGCTCCTCGCGGACGCGGCCCAGGCCGCGGATGCCGACGAGGCTGCCGCGGGGTGGGGCGGCGACCGGGTCGCATGGGTCACGGGTCCGGACGGCGCGAACGCCGCCGTGATGGACACGCGGTGGGACACGGAGGCCGACGCCTCGGCGTTCGCTGCAGCACTCGGGGACTACGTCGCGAAGCTCGAGGGCGTCGGGCGTGCGGCGGCCGTCCTGACCCCGGCGCCGGATCGCGTCGTGGTCATCAGCGCCAACGACGCGGACACGCTCGGTCGCGTCTCGAACGTCCTCGGTCTCGCCGGCTGAGGCGGTTTCGCCCCTACATCGACTCCGGCGCCGAGATTCCAAGCAGCCCCAGGGCATTCGCGAGGGTCACCTGGGTCGCTCGGGCCAGCGCGAGGCGCTTCGCGGAACGCTCGGGCTCGCCGGGGTCCACGACCCGCGCGTCCCGGTAGAACGCGTGGAACTGCGTCGCGAGCTCCGTTGCGTACGCGGTGATCCCCTGCGTCTCCTCGGCGACCACGGCGTCCTCGACCACCTCGGGCAGGCGCGCGAGGACGCGGACGAGCGCCGCCTCGGGCTCGCCGGTCAGCAGACCCGTCACGTCGTTCGCAGGCGAGAGGCCCGCATCCGCTGCCTTGCGCAGGATCGAGGCGATCCGGGCATGCGCGTACTGGACGTAGTAGACGGGGTTCTCCGACGACTGCGCCTTCGCCTGCTCGATGTCGAAGTCGAAGGCGACGTGCGCGGCACGTGACGCGAAGAACCAGCGAGCCGCGTCGGTCCCGACGGCGTCGAGCAGGTCATCGAGCGTCACGAACGTGCCGGCACGCTTCGACATCGACACCTCCTCGCCGTCCACGACGAAGCGGACCCACCCGATCAGCAGCACCTGGTAGTGATCGGGGTCGTAGCCCATCGCCTTTGCCGCGTTCCTGTTCCGCGCGATCGTCCCGTGGTGGTCCACGCCCCAGATGTAGATGAGGTGATCGAAGCCGCGGCTGAACTTCTCGGTGACGTAGCCGATGTCGGCGGCGAAGTAGGTCGGTCGCCCGTCGGAGCGGTAGATCACGCGGTCCTTGTCGTCGCCGAACGCCGTCGATCGGAACCACACGGCCCCGTCCAGTTCGTAGACGTGCCCCGCGTCGCGGAGCCGCTCCACCGCGCGCGCGACCCAGCCGTCCTCGTGGAGCGACGCCTCGCTCTTCCACACGTCGAACTGCACACCCAGCCGGGCGAGCGACGCCTCGATCCCCTCGCGAACGCGACTGCTGGCCCACGACCCGACGATCTCGCCGCTCCGGGCGTCGTCCGCCGTCGCCGCGGCCCAGACGTCGTCGGGCAGCTCACGGGCCAGGACCTCGACGTATGCGCCCCTGTAACCGTCGTCCGGCACCGGCTCGCCTCGCCGGACGGCGACCACGGACTCGCCCAGGTGGGTCACCTGCGCGCCCGAGTCGTTGAAGTAGTACTCGCGCGTCACCGTCTGTCCGCCCGCCTCGAGGACGCGGCACAGGAGGTCACCCACGAACGCGCCGCGCGCGTTGCCGACCGTCAGCGGCCCCGTCGGGTTCGCCGAGACGAACTCGACGTTGACGTTCCGGGGGTTCACGGCCGGGATCCGTCCCCACGCATCGGGCGCGGCGAGGATTCCGGCGACGACCTCCTCGTACGCGGCGTCGGCGATCCGCAGGTTCACGAACCCGGGGCGCGCGACCTCGGCAGACGCTACGAGCGGGTTGTCCGATCCGGGAGCGAGCGCCACGGCGAGCGACTCGGCGATGTCGAGCGGAGCGCGACGGAGCGGCCGGGCGAGCTTCATCGCCAGATTCGTGGCAAGGTCACCGAAGGCGGCGTTCGCCGGGCGCTCGACCTCCACGTCCGGCGGAACGGCATCGCCCTCGATCGGGCCCATCGCGCCCGATGCCACCGTCGCTCGCCATGCGTCCTCGACGGCCGAGCGCACCCTGGTCCGGATCGCGGCAGGTGTCGCGGGCTTCGCGGCGGTCGTCACGGGTCAATCCTCGGGCAGGTCGGCGGGGAGCCATGATACGGGCGGCCGACGGGACCGCCCGGGCGCAGGAGGGGTCGCGCGACGGAGTCGTCGCGCAGACCGGTCTGGTCCAGCACATCGCGTTGCAGGTCCATACCAGTCGTCTCGCTGGGCTAGGCATCCCGGGGCGCGCTTAGTACTTTCTACCTCCCCGAGCCCCAGTACCGGGTGTGATCCATCGCCGACTGTACAGGGAGAGACAGGGATCCCCATGAAGCCCAACCGCCTCTTCGCGCTCATCGCCGCCCTCGCGATGACGCTCACCCTCGCGATGACGCTCACCTGGGGAGGTGCCGCGCTCGCGGAGCATACGATCCCCCTCGGTCCGTCCGGTGACGACAAGTCCGGGCTCTGCACGGGTGACTACTTCAAGATCGAGGACGCAGGCGTTCTCGAGGCAGGCACCCACACATACACGGGAACGACGAACGACGGAGTCGCGTTCACGGCGGTCCTCACGGTAGTGCTCGACAGCGACGGCGAGGTCGAGTCGATCACGGTCGTGAGCACTGACCCTGACTACGACCTCATCGTCATCAAGGTCGGGAACGACTTCTCGAGCTCTCCGGGGCCGTCGGTCAACGGCAACGGCCAGGCCATCAGCGATGTCGCCTTCTGCCTGACCTCGACGACGACGACCGAAGAGACGACGACCGAGGCGACGACCGAAGAGACGACGACCGAGGCGACGACCGAGGCGACGACGACCGAGGCGACGACGACCGAGGCGACGACG
>DATFQL010000106.1:0-2504 GCA_035264305.1 Candidatus Limnocylindrales bacterium
GTGTTCCTCAACATGGCCGACGACCGCGCCGGCTACGTGGTGGAGGAAGGGCCGACCCTCGGCATCTTCACGAACCCCAGGAACCAGATGACCGAGGACTACGTGTCCGGCCGGTTCGGCTGAGGGAGAGTCACATGCGTATGTTCGACAACCCCAACCCCGAGGCGCCGCTTCGCGAGCAGCCGCCCGAGATCCCGCCCGTCACGCACCCCACCCGGAGCACGTACGACCGGGAGGTCGCCGAGGTAAAGGACAACGTCCTGCGGATGGGCGCCCTCGTCGAGTCCCAGATCCGGGCGGCGATCGCCGCGCTCATCGCGCACGACGCGGATGCCGCGCTCCAGGTCATCCTCGACGACCGCGACATCAACGAGGTCCAGCGCAAGGCGACGGCCATGATCGCCGCGGTCATCGCGACCCAGAACCCGGTGGCCCGCGACCTCCGGTACCTGCTCACCCTGGACCACGTGAGCTACGAGCTGGAGCGGATGGGCGACCACGCCTCGTCGGTCGCGAAGCAGGCACGCAAGCTCGCGCCGTACCCGCCGCTCGGCAACTACGTCGATCTGCCGCTCCTCGGCGACCGAGTTGCGGAGCTCGTCCACGGCATCATCCGCGCGCTCGTGGACGTGGACCAGACGAAGGCCCGCGAGGTGGCGGCGCTCGACGACCAGGTGGACGACCTGTACCACCGGATCTTCGATCGCTGCCTTGTCCTCATGCGCGAGGACGGGGCGAACGTCGAGCCCGGGACGCGGATCCTGTTCGCGTCGCACTACCTGGAGCGGATCGGCGACCGGGTGACGAACATCGCGGAGGACATCGTGTTCCTCGCCTCGGGCGAGGTCGAGGACCTCAACCCGTGACCGAGCCGCGTCCGCTCGCCAACCACCACGACCACGGCGCGTTCCACCGCGAGGGGGTGGGCGCGCGGCGCGTCCGGATCCTCGTCGTGTGCTGGGGAAACAGCGCGCGGTCCATCCTCGCCGAGGCGCTGTTCCGGCACCTCGGGGGCGACCGCGTCGAGGTCCAGTCCGCGGGCATCGAGCCGAAGGGGATCAATCCGCTCACGATCCGAGTCCTCGAGGAGGCCGGGATCGCCACCGACGGCCTGTCCTCCAAGCCGGTGGGCGACTTCCTGGGCCAGCAGTTTGATTACGTCATCACGGTGTGCGACGACGCCCGCGGCGCGTGCCCCGTCTTCCCCGGCGTCGCACAGTCCATGCACTGGGGATACCCCGACCCGGCGAAGGCCGAGGGCACCGAGGAGGAGCGGCTCGCCGCGTTTCGAGCCGTCCTGACGGGCCTCGGCCAGCGGATCCACCAGTTCCTGCCGATCGCCGAGCGGCACGCTGCCGAGCGCTCGGGGGTGTGGCTGGGATGATCGGGTGATCGGCCTCCATCTGCTGCGCCACGCGCACGCCGGCGATCCCGAGCGATGGCACGGCGACGACGCGCAGCGCCCGCTGTCCGACAAGGGCCGGCGACAGGCCGAGCGGCTCGGGAAGCTGCTCGAGCGTGTTGACGAGCCGCCCGACCTGTTCATCACCTCGCCCAAGGTTCGGGCCCGCGAGACCGCCGACATCGTCGCCCGTGCGCTCGACGTCAAGCTCGTCGTCGACGAGCGGCTCGGCGGAGGGCTGAGCCTGTCGACGCTGTCCGCCGTGCTGGCTGCCCACGCCGAGGCCGCGCGACCATGCGTCGTGGGACACGATCCCGACTTCAGCGAGCTGCTCGGTGAGCTGCTCGGGACACCGGTCGTGCCGATGAAGAAGGGTGCCGTCGCACGCGTCGATGTGGACGCCCGGACCCTCGTCGGCGGCCGAGGCCAGCTGCGCTACCTGCTCCCCCCGGAGGTCGTCCCGGGAAAGTAGGGGCGAGCCGCTCGCCCGCGTCTGTTGCCCGCGTCTGGCCGGCGCGGGTCGCCGGGTCACGGAGTTGCCCGCGCCATCGTCGTGCGTGGATCCGGGGCGTTCCTCGCTCGCGCCGCCCGCGCGTCGCCGGATCTCAGCGCGTTCGCCGCCCGCGGCCGAGTCGCCCCGCCTGGATCCCTGTGCATTGGCCACGCGGTCGCCGCCCGCGGCCGAGTCGCCGCGCCTGGATCGCCGGGCGTTCCAAGCGGCGCGAATCGCTCCCGTTGGAACAGCGTGTGTTCGAGTCGTCGGGATTCGCTCCCGGTGGAACAAGTGTTGGTCCAAACGGAGCGATTGGCTCCCGTTGGACCGCCCAGCGATCCACGCACCGCGGACGCGACACTCAGCGAGTGCGGGCACGAGCGGCCACGCTGCGATCCAGCCCTGGGACGAGACCCCGGGCCCGCCATCGCGGGACGCCACGCCCGGTGATCCTCAGAGCACGAGGGAACGGCCGGCCACCAGCGGTGGACAAGAGTGCCCGGCGATCGAGCCGGGGACGACAGCGCCACGAGCACCCGGAACCTCAGCCGCGCTCCCAGCGCCAGCGCATCTCGTGGACGAGCGGCGTCCCGGGATCGACGATATCGG
>DATFQL010000107.1:0-2758 GCA_035264305.1 Candidatus Limnocylindrales bacterium
GGTCGCCACCGCGCGACCCGCGGTCGACCGGACGTGGGCCTCGATCGCCGGATCGCCGTCGAGCAGCGGCAGCGCCGCGTACCACTTCGCGGCCCGCCCGTAGAGGCGCTCCTGGTCGATCGTCTGCGGCGCCCCGCGGTCGCGCAGCTCCGGTGGGCGGTCGGCGGTGAGCACCACGAGCGGCACCCGTGACAGCTGCGCCTCGATGACGGCGGGGTGGAACTCGGCCGCGGCTGTCCCCGACGTCGCGAGCAGCACGACGGGGCGACCGGTGGTCCGTGCCATCCCGAGCGCGAAGAAGCCCGCCGCGCGCTCGTCCAGCAGGACCCGGACGCGGAGTCCCGGCGCGGTGCGGAGGGCCAGCGCGAGCGGCGTCGAGCGTGAGCCCGGACACACGACGGCGTCGGTGACCCCGGCCGCAACGAGCTCCGACGCGAACGCCCGCAGCAGCCCGGCGTCGGTCATGCGTCGTCCTCCGGAATCCCGAGCGCGGCGATGACGGCCCGCAGCTTGATCCGCGACTCCTCCCACTCCTGGTCCGGGTCCGAGTCGGCCACGATCCCGCAGCCGGCGAACAGCGTCGCCTGGGTCCGGTCCACGATCCCGCACCGCAGCGCGACGCACAGCTCGCCGTCACCGTCCGCGCCGAGCCAGCCGATGGGGCCCGCGTACCAGCCGCGGTCGAACCCCTCGTGCTCGTCGATGAGCGCGAGCGCGACCTCCCGCGGGTCGCCGCCGACCGCCGGGGTCGGGTGCAGGCGCTCGCCGAGCGCGAGGAGGCCGCGGCCCTCCGGGAGCGTCCCGGTGATGTCCGTCACGAGGTGCTGCAGGAAGCGCAGGGTCATCACGCGCGCCTCGGGGGCGACGATGAGCGAGTCGGCGACGGGCGCGAGCAGGTCCCGGATCGCGTCGACGACGATCGCGTGCTCCTCGCGGTCCTTCTCCGATGCGAGCAGGCGCCGTGCGAGATCCGCGTCCTCCGCCGCGTCGACGCCACGCCGGATGGTGCCTGCGACGGCGACCGTGCGGAAGGTCCGGCCGCGCGTCGCGACGAGTCCCTCGGGGGTTGCGCCGAGGAATGTCCGGCCGCCGCGGCGGAACGCGTACGTCGTGCTCTCCGGCGCGCTGGCGGCGAGCCGCCGGAGCGCGTTCGGGACGTCGAGCTCGACGCGTGACCGCATCCCCACTCGTCGGGCAAGGACGACCTTGTCGATCCGGCCGCGCCCCACCGCCCCGGCGTACATGCCGACGAGGCGCCGCCATGCGTCGTGGGTGGGCTGCTCGTCGACGATCCGGAGCGGCGCGAACACCGGCATCGCGATGATCCCGTTCGGGCTGGGCGCGAGGTCCCGCGCCCGGGCGCCGAGCCACGACCACAGGCCCTCGAGCCGGCGGGCGTCGCCCTCACCGCCATCGACGATCGACGCCGTCACGAAGGCGCCGGCCGGGGTGACGGTCAGCAAAAGCTCGGGGAGCACGAGCGAGCTGCCGCCGAACGGAGCCCAGGGGTCGTCCGCCGCGGGCGCCCGGCCGGTGAATCCCATCCCCCCGAGGAGCACCGGACCGGCAGGCCCTGTGGCACCGGGAGGCCCGTCGACACGAGCGCGCGCGATCAGGCCGGACCACGCGCGTTCCGCCTCCCCGAACCGGGCAGCGCCCGCGGCCTCGACGGCCCATGCGCGACCGACCCCGACGAAGGCGGATCCCTCCGACGGACGGAGCCACAGCGACGCCTCCAGGCCGGCCTCGACGGCGGCGGCGTACACGGAAATCGGGTCGAGCGACCGGGCGAGCATCGTCGCCGACGCGAGCACGTCGCCTGGCACGGCAGCCATCGGGACGATGGCGGCAAGCCGCTCCCCCAGCCCCGCGCCGAGCCCGGCCCGTGCGTCGCGGGTCGCGGTCATCGCCGCACCTCCGGAAACGCCCAGCCCTCGTCGGGGAGCGGCACGTCGCCGATGCGTGACTGGGGCACGCCCGCTGATCGCAGCAGCGTCGCACGGAGTGCCGGATAGGCATCCTCGAGACTCGCTGGCTCGTCGGCGAGGAGCCACCGCGCGACCACCTCGTTGATGGCCCCGAACCAGGCGATCGCCGCGATCCGGGTGTCGAGCGGCGGGACCGCCCGTGCTGACACAGCCTCGTCGAGATAGCCCTGGATGAGCGCCGAGAACCGCGTGTGCAGCGCGTTCGTCTCGGCCTGGAAGACCCGGCCTGCGCCCATCGTGTCGAGGAACAGGAGGCGGGCCATCGTGCGGTGCCCCGCGAAGGTGGTCAGCACGGTGTGGATCGCGGCTTCGGCGCGAGCGACGGGCTCGGTCTCCAGTGCCACCGCGCGCTCGACTCGCGCCACGAGCTTGTCCGCGGTCGTGTCCATCAGCTCCCGGAAGATGGCTTCCTTGGTCGGAAAGTGGAAGTAGATTCCGCCCTTCGACGTCTCCGCCGCGCCGGCGATGTCGTCGACCGCGGTGTCCCGGTACCCGCGCGTCGCGAAGGTGTGGAACGCCGCATCGAGGATGCGCTCGCGGCGGCTCCGGCTCTGGTCGGAAGGATCTGGTTTCGGCATCCGGCGACGTCCTGGAAGGGTCGAGACAACGGGCTGTGAGGCAACCGACCGACCGGTCGGTCGGTCCAGACGGATCCTACTCTCTGTTCGCCTAAACGTGCAACCCGGATGTATCGAGTTTCCCAGCTCTCGCGCCGCACCCGTGGCTGCGACCCCACGGGCTGTCAGCGCCGCGCAAGCGCCTCGGCCCAG
>DATFQL010000108.1:0-2104 GCA_035264305.1 Candidatus Limnocylindrales bacterium
CATAACGGCCGAAGCCCCGCTAGCGGCGCCGGAGCCCGAGCACGCCGAGGAAAAGGGCCGAGAGCGCGGTCTGCATACCGCAGGCGATCAGCGTCGCTCCGGGGATCACGATGCGCAGGGTGTCGGGATAGTCCAGCCGCCCGAAGCTAGCGTCGTTCCACGTCGAGACCGCGTAGAGCGACAGTCCGACCCCCGCGGCGACGAGGACGAGGCCGATCAGCAGGGCCCACTCGAGGCGGCGCGGCCGCTCGACCACGCGCCGAATCAGCGGGTCGTCAGGCAGGAGGCCCTCGGTGATCCCGAACCAGCGAGCCGTCAGGAAGAAGAAGATCGCCTGTAACCCGACGATGACTGCGAGCGCGAAGTAGAGCAGCGTGCTGACGTCGAACCCGACGCCGCCGATCGCCCGCTCCCCGGGGATGAGCCAGACCATCCCGACGATGCCGAGGGCGAAGAGGGCGACGCCCGGGTACAGGAAGAGCCACGTGGGGCTGTAGAGAAGCAGCAGCCGCAGCGACTTCCAGCCGTCCCGCCAGGTGTTGAGGTGCGGCACGCGGCCCTCCGCGTCCGGCGAGAGTGTCGTCGGCACCTCTGTGACCCGGAGGCCCTGCATCGTCGCCTTGACGATCATCTCGATCGCGAACTCCATTCCCGACGAGCGGATGTCCAGGGCGCGGACTTTGTCGCGGTCGAAGCCGCGCAGGCCGCAGTAGATGTCCCCGCAAGGCGTCCCGTAGAGCCTGCGGCCGATGAAGGACAGCGCCGGGTTGCCGAGCCGCCGGTGCAGCCACGGCATCGCCTCCGGGTGGATGCCGCCCTTGAAGCGGTTCCCCGCGACGAGGTCATAGCCCGCTCGCAGCCGCTCGACGAAGGGCTCGAGGGCGCTGAAGTCGTAGCTGTCGTCGGCGTCGCCCATGATCACCCAGCGTCCGCGCGCCGCCGCGATCCCGCCCGTCAGGGCGGCCCCGTAGCCCCGTCTCTCCACGGGTACCACTCGTGCGCCGAGCTCCTCGGCGATCTGCTGCGATCCGTCGGTGGAGCCGTTGTCGGCCACGACGACCTCGCCCGAGATCCCGATCCGCTCGAACGACTCTTGGGCCTTGCGGATGCAGATGCCGAGCGTGCGCGCCTCGTTCAGGCACGGCATCACGACCGAGAGCTCGGGCGCCGGCTCGGGGGTCGCGGCGGGAGCGGCCGCGGTGCGCTCCGCCTCGGCCGCTGTGCTCATGCCCCCACCTTCAGGCCACACCGCGGGATCGTAGCCCGGTCGTCTGTCAACCGGCTGTTAAGCCGGCCCATGGCGACGAGGCCTCGGGCGGCTTGCGACCTCCCCGTACGCGGCGGCCGTCCTGTGGGCGATCCGCTCCCACGAGTACTGCCGCGCGACCTCGGGCCGCCGCAGACGCTCGCGCAACCCACTGTCGGCGAGGACGCGGGCCAGGGCAGTTCGGATCGAGGCGGGATCCGCCGCGTCGAAGAACGCGTCCTCGTCGTCGACGAGCTCGACGAGCGACGAGTTCCTGCCCGTGATCGCCGGGGCCCCGCAGGCCAGCGCCTCGACCACGGGCAGCCCGAAGCCCTCATACAGGGACGGGAAGACGAACAGCGATGCCGCCTGGTAGAGCAGGACGAGCTCGTCCTCGGGGACGTACCCGGTGAAGACGACCCGCTCGCCGACGCCGAGCTCGTCCGCCTGCGCGGCGAACGGGCCGTACGGACCGTCCAGCCCGAGCCGTCCGACGACCACGAGCCTGTAGGCGTCGCGGAGCTCGGCGGGGAGGCCCGCGTAGCCGGCGAGCAGGCCGCCGACGTTCTTGCGGTAATCCATCCCGCCCGTGTAGAGGACGTACTCGCCTTCGATCGCGGGCCGCCGATCGCGGAGAGCGTCGAGAGCGGCGCTGGGCCCTTCCGGCGGTGTGAAGTCGTGCGAGACGCCGCCGCCGGTGACCGCGATCCGGTCGGGGCGGAGCCCGAGTAGCTCCACGGCGTCACGGGCCGTCGCCTGCGAGACGCTCATGACGCGCTCGGCTTGACGAACCAGCTCGAGCCGTGCCCAATAGAAGCGCTGGACTGCGGGATCGGGCATGTTCTCCTCGGGGAACAC
>DATFQL010000109.1:0-4881 GCA_035264305.1 Candidatus Limnocylindrales bacterium
GCTGGCCGCCGTACGTGCCGATGATCCCGCTCTTGCTGAACCCGGCGGCGACGTAGCCCGCAAGGGTCGCGGCCTCGTCGATCTGGAAGTCGAGACCCGAGAAGTTCGCGGGGGTGGGACCGTTGGTCGCCTCGTCCCAGACGGCGTCGACCTGCGCGAACGAGACGTCCGGGTTGGCCTTCACGGCGTCGATGGTCGCCTGCGCCTGGTTGAACCCGACGGTGACGATCGACTGGCAGCCCTCGTCCATCAGGCGCTGGATGTTCGCCACGTAGTCCGTCGCGCCCTGCGCCTCGCTGAAGGCGGTCTGGAAGCCGAGCGCCTTGGCATCCTCGAGGCCCTTCTTGGCGAGGTCGTTGAAGCCCTTGTCGCCCAGGCCGCCGGTGTCGAACGCGACGCAGGCCTTGTAGGCGCTGTAGTCCGCGGACGCGGACGCGGACTCGCTCGCCGGCGCGGCGCTGCTCGAGGCGCCGCTCGAAGGCGCCTCGCTGGCCGGTGCCACGCTCGCGGGGGCGGGCGACGCGCCGCCACCGGAACAGGCGGCGAAGAACATGGCCGACGCCGCGCCGAGCGCGACCAGCCGCTTAGAGACGTGCAACGCGTACTCCTCCTAAGGTCCCGGGCACCCCTCGGCTATGGGCCGGGCACGCCGTAGAGTACGGCAGAACGCAACGCGCCGCCGGGTCGTTCGCGGTCGCGCGAGGAGGGGTCGCGCGATCGATTTGGCGCTCGACGCAGTTGGACGAGCCACGCACGCGGGTACCGACAACCGGGAGGATGACGTTCCGATGACGGCTGGACGCGACGAGCGGGACTCGCTCGCGACGCTCATCGCCGTGCAGGAGGGGCGCTTCCCGATCCCGCTGCTCGACGATGCCGGCGTTCGTGCGCTGCTCCGTTCCGGCCCGCGGATCGCGATCGTCGGCGCATCGTCCAATCCCGGTCGCCCGTCGCACGGGGTCATGCAGTCCCTCCGCCGCGCGGGCTACGACATCGTCCCCGTGAACCCGCGCGAACAGCTGATCGAGGGCCTGACCTGCTATCCCACGGTTGGCGCGGCGGTCGACGCGACCGGCCCGGTCGACATCGTGGACGTGTTCCGCCGGCCCGACCTGTGCGTCGAGCACGCGCGCGAGGCGGTCGAGGTTGGCGCCCGGTGCCTGTGGCTGCAGCTGGGGATCGCCAACGCGGATGCGGCGCGGATCGCACACGAGGCCGGACTGGCGGTGGTGATGGACCGGTGCACGATCATCGAGCACCGGCGGCTCGCGGCCGGTCCGGCGTGACGGCAGATCCGGCGTCCGGTCGCCCCTGGCCGTTCGCGCGCGACGCGGCAACGGCCACGCGGATCGCGTCGCTCCAGGGCTCCATCGGAGACCGGCTGATCGCCCACGTCCTGGACCTCGCCACGTCGCGCATGACGGACACAGGCGCCTTGGGCGATCGGTCCCTCGTGAGCGCCGCCGAGGTCGCCGATATCGTCGGCACGTTTCGGCTCGCGTCTGTGCGCGAGGCGGCACTGCTTGCCCTACCGGCCGCTGCGACGATCGCCCGCCCGCCGATCTCGGGCTATCACGTGGGAGCCGTCGGCGTCGCGACGACCGGCGAGCTCGTCCTCGGCGGCAACCTCGAGTTTCCCGGCGCCTCGATCCACCACACCGTCCATGGCGAGGGCTTCGTGACCCTTCGGGCCCGGACGCTCGGCCTGGCCCTCGAGGCGCTCGCGATCTCCGAGGCCCGGCCATGCGCGCACTGCCGCCAGGTGCTGGCGGAGATGGCGTGGGGGGACCGGCTGCGGCTGATCGATCCGCTTGGCGCGGACGTCTCGCTGTGGGACGTCTACCCCGCCCCGTTCACGCCGGGGGACCTCGGCGCTCAGCCGGCCGGGCGCGCCGCCGTCAGCGTGCGGCCCCGGGCGGTCACGGCCGCGGAGGTGCCGGCGGACGTCGCGGCACTCCTGGCCACGACCGCTCAGCGAGCGCATGCCCCCTACAGTCTCGAGCCGGCGGCGGTCGCGGTGCGCGTGGCGGACGGTCGCCTGTTCGCGGGTGCGGTCCTCGAGAGCGTTGCCTTCAACCCGACGATCGGCCCGCTCCAGGACGCGCTCGTGGCGCTTGCGGCGTCGGCGGTGCCGTTCGACGCGATCCGGAAAGGCTGGCTCGCGACCTTTCGGGGGGCGCGTGTGGGGCACGAGTCCGCCGTGCGCGACCTGCTCGCCGCGGTCGCTCCCGAGGCGTCGCTCCACGCCACATACTGGGCCTGATCCCTCAAGCCGGGCGATCCGGTCGCGCCCCGGGCCCGTTCTGTCGGCCCAGCCCAAGGAGGACCGATGCCCATCCACATCACGGGCGAGGCCGGCGACTACGCGCCCGTCGTCCTGTTGCCCGGCGACCCGAATCGCGCCACGCGGATCGCCGCTCGCTTCGATGGCGGGCTCGAGGCGACGCGTCTCGTGAGTCAGCACCGCGGCCTGTTGGGCTACACCGGCACGATCGATGGCGTCCCGGTCTCGGTGCAGACGACGATGATGGGCACGCCGACGACGACGATCGTCATGGAGGAGCTCCTGATGCTCGGCGTCGAGACGTTCATCCGGGTCGGGACCACGGGCGGCTTCGGGCGGCTGGGCATCGGGGACGCGGTCGTCGCGATGTCGGCGGCCCCCCTGTCGGGGATCGGCACCGTCCTCGGCTTCGGGGAGCCCACGGCGCCGACGGCCGACTACGAGGTGGTCCAGGCGCTCGTCGAGGCCGCGCGAGCCGAAGGCCTGGTGACGCACGTCGGGCCCGTTGTGACGTCGGACGTGTTCTACGACCCGCATCCCGACGGGGCGGCGCGCTGGGGCCGGCGCGGCTATCTGTCGGCCGAGATGGAGACCGCCGCCGTCTACCTCCTCGCGATGCGCGAGCGCGCGAAGGGCAGACGCGTGCGTGCGGGGTCGATCCTCACGGTGTCCGACGTCATCGCGGATCCCGCCGCGGAGCAGCAGGTGACGGCGATCGGCGACGAGACGTGGTTCCGCCCGCCCGAGGAGGAGGTCACCCGCCGCGTCGACCTGACGATCGGCGCCGCGATGAAGGCTGCGGCAACGCTGGGCCGCCGCGCGTAGTCCGTGCCGCCGTCCTCCACGTCCCGCCGCCCGCGCGGCGAGCCGTCGATCGCGGCTATGCAACGGGTCGCTCAGGCAGCCGACGAACAGCGGCCTCTGAGCCGCCGCGTGCCACCGGTCGCTCGTCGAGTGAGCGGGGCGTGGCGAGCACGCGATTGATGACTCAGCAGGTGAGCACCAACGGCGCCGGCGACGGCGCCTTCGCCTACCCCACGAACGACAGGCCGAGCCGGAAGTCCTCGAGCAGGTCGTCGACGTCCTCGCAACCGACGCTGATCCGGACGATGCCGCCGTCCTTCGGCCGCGGGTAGACGAGCGTGTACACGTCCCCGAGGCTGACGCCGATGTCGCACAGGCGAAGGTGATCGGTGAACGCCGCCATGCCGTCGACGCCGCCCCGTGGGGCGAATGTCACCATCGCCCCGAACCGTTCGCCACCGAGCTGCCGGGTCGCAAGCTCGTGGTCGGGATGCGACGCGAGACCCGTGTAGCGGACCCACTCGACGCGCTCGTCCGCCTCGAGGAACCGGGCGATCGCGAGCGCGTTCTCGCTTGCCTTCGCCGAGCGCAGCGGGAGCGTCCGGACGCCTCGCAGGACGAGGAACGAGGAGAACGGGCTCGCGGCCTGGCCGAAGGTATCGGTCTGCTTGCGGATCGGGTCAAGCAGCCGCTTCGGACCGGACACGACGCCGGACACCGCGTCCCCGTGGCCGGACAGGTACTTGGTCGCGGCATGGAGGACGAGGTCGACCCCGTGCTCGATGGGCCTGAGCAGGGACGGTCCGAGAAACGTGTTGTCGGCGACGACGATGAGCCCGTGACGATGCCCGATCTCGGCCAGCGCCGCGATGTCCGGCATCCGCAGCCGTGGGTTCGTCGAGGTCTCGAAGAACAGCACCCGGGTCCGGTCCGTGATCGCCGCCTCGACGGCCGCGAGGTCGGTCATGTCGACGGGCGTCACCGCGATCCCCCGCCGCGGCAGGTCCTCCTCCCACACCACCTTGGTGATGACGAACAGCTCATCGCCGACGACCAGGTGATCCCCCTGGTCGAGGTGCGCGAACAGCGTGGCCGCGACGGATGCCATGCCCGACGCCGCGACGACGCAGTCCTCCGCACCCTCGAGCGACGCGATCTTCTCCTCGAGCGCCCGGTTCGTGGGATTCCCCGTCCGCGAGTAGAAGTACGAGGTCGGATCCCACTCGAGGGCCGCATCGACGGCCGCCTCCTTGTCCGCGGCGGTGTCGAACGCGAAGGTCGCGGTCGCGTAGATCGGCGTCGCGTGCGCGTGGGTCGTCGGATCTGGGCGCTCGCCCGCATGGATCGCACGCGTGGCGAACCCAGATCCGTGCGTCCGTTCCCGCATCCGCCGCTCCGTCCTGTCGTGGTGCCGCCCCCACGGCCCAGTCTAGGTCCGGCGCATGTGCACCTGCGGCAACCGGTCGCCCTCACCGGGACGGCCTAGCTGACGAGGAATGCCACGACGACGAGGACGATGCCCGCGATGGCGATGCCGGCGCCGATCTGCGCCTGGCGGCGGAGCACCTGCATCGCGACCGCCGCGCCCGTGGTGCTGTCGCTGCGCACGCCACCGCGCCACGCCTCGTACCGGGCAATGTTCGCGTCCTGCTCCTTCAGCGCGGCGTACCGCCGGTAGGGCGTCCGCGCGCGGATCGTCCCGACGACGATCAGCAGGACGCCCGCGGCAAGCAGCGCGAGATTGAGGACGCCCACGTCAGCGCTCCGCGTCGAGGTACTGGCGCACGAGCCCG
>DATFQL010000110.1:0-9044 GCA_035264305.1 Candidatus Limnocylindrales bacterium
TCGGCCTCGTGGTTGCGCAGGGCGGCGAGCTGGGCGTCGGAGTCGGGGACGAGCCGGAACTGGATCGTGTCCAGGTGGGCCCTTGGGCCCCAGTAGTTGTCGTTCCGGACCAGGGTGACGGTCTCGCCCGGTCTGAACCCGGCGATCCGGAACGGCCCCCCTGACGGGATGGTCTCCGGGTGCCTGGCCAACCCGCGGTTCCAGCCGCCCGGCTGTCGTCGCACGTAGTGGGCCGGGAGCAGGTTGGTGAAGAGCCCCTTCCATTCGGCGAACGGGCGGCCGAACACCACCGTGACCGTCTTGCCGTCCGCCGACCCGGTCACCGTCCTGATCCGCTCATAGCCGGTGACGGTAGCCGCGTCGATCTTGCGGTTGGTCCCGTTGAGGTGCTCCCACAGGAAGCGGAAGTCGGCGGCGGTGATCGGCACGCCGTCCGACCACCGGGCTTCGGGCCGGATCCGGTAGGTGATGGTCTGGGGATCCTGGCCGGTCAGCTCTGCGCCCGCCATGAAGGCCTCGTCGAGCCGGACCGAGAAGTCAGGATGGATGCGGAACACCGACGGGTACACGGACACGGCCACGTCCTGGACTCCAGGGCCGGAGTCCGCTGAGGTGTTGGGGTTGAACCCGCTCGGCTCGTAGATGGCGGCGACCCGGACGGTTCCGCCCTCCCGGATCCCAGCCCGCTGCGGGTCGGGCTTCCCGCCGCCACGTACCACTACAGCGCCGGCCGCGGCGATGACCAGTGCGGCGGCAAGGGCCGGCCACCGCCAGCGGCCCAGCCCGGTCACCGGTCCAGCTCCAGGCGATGCGCGGCCGCGGCCGCCTCGCCCCGCCCGGCCACGCCCAGCTTGGCCAGGATCCGGGACACGTGGATGCTGGCTGTCTTCTCGGTGATGAACAGCTCCGCGCCGATCTCCTTGTTCGACATGCCCTGCCCGAGCAGCCGCATCACGTCCTTCTCGCGGTCGGTGAGCGGCTCGACGGGCTCGGCATCCTTCTTCGACCGCATCCGCTGCGCAAGCAGCCGGGCGACCTGCGGGTCGAGGTGCACCTCCCCCGCGAACGCGGCCCGGATCGCCTGGGCGACCTCCTCGGCCTCGGCGTCCTTGAGCACGTAGCCCGAGGCGCCTGCCTCGAGCGCGGCGGTGACCTTCTCCTCCTCGATGAAGCTCGTCATCGTCACGATCTCGGTCTCGGGGAGCTCCGCCTTGATCCGGCCGATCGCCGTGACGCCGTCCATGTTGGGCATCAGGAGGTCCATCAGGATGACGTCCGGGGTCAGCCGACGCGCCATCGCGACGCCCTCCGACCCGTCCGACGCCTCGCCGACGACGTCGATGTCCGGGAGGAGGTCGAAGAAGGCGCGGAGACCCATCCTGACGACCGCGTGATCGTCGACGAGGAGCACGCGAATGCGCTGGACGTCGTCGGTCATGAAGGCTCCGGAGGGCGCGGCGACCGGGGTCGCGGAGGCAGTCGGCATCGGCAGTCTACTACAGGATCAGGCCGGCTCCACGCTCGGGAACGGGCGTGCCGGAGCGCTCCGCGGCGGGGTCGGGGGACGCGTCAGAACCGGCAGGCAGGCCGGCTCCCGGGCCGGGATCGACGAGGGTCAGTCCGGGCTCGCCCTTGACGAGGGCGATGTCCGCGCGTGCCGCCTCGATCCGGTCGACCTCGTCCGCGAGACGGTGGTCCATGCAGCGGGCGATCGCGCTCGACAGGTCGCCGGGCTTGAACGTCTTGCGGACGAAGCCGTCGGCGCCCGCCGCGAGCGCCTGGTGCTCGAGGTCCGGCGACCAGCCCACGGCGAGGATCGCGACCCGCGCGTCAAGCTGCCGCAGGCGGCGGATGAGCGCCATGCCGTCGGACACCTCGGGCAGGCGCGGGTCGAGGATCACGACCTGTGGTCGATGGGCCTCGGCGAGGTCGGCGGCCTCGGCGACATGCCCTGCGGATCCGACGACGTTGAACCGGTGGCGGATTCCCAGGATCCCCGCGACGCTCTCGCGCGTCCGGTCGTCGGCATCGACGACGAGGATGCGCAGCGCGCTGCCCCCGCGGGGATCGTCGGAGGCGGGGTCGAGCTCGTACGCAGCTGAGGGCATGTGCCGATCGTGCCCGAGCCGCGTCCGACTGATCAGGGACGACCGCCGTGGGACCGGGCGCGGCAGATGACGTACGGACGGTGCGTCGTGCGTCCTGTCTCGGGGTCGCCGCACGCTCGCCGTGCGTGTCGCGCGCCGGTTCAACGCGCCGCCTCCACGGTGCCGCCACGCACCGCGTGTCGCGGGGTGTCGAGCCGGTTTCCCGAGACGGACGGTCAGACGGGCTCGGCGTCGGGCGAGCGACCGGCGTCCGCGGGAACCGTCTCGGGCACGACAACCTCGATCGACGTGCCGCCGCCGGGCGTGGATGTGACGGTCAGCGTCCCGCCGAGCCGCTCCGCGCGGGACCGCATCCCGGCGAGGCCGAGATGTCCGTCGGGCACGCTGGAGGGATCGAAGCCTCGTCCGTCATCGACGACTCGCAGCCGGACGCCGTCCGACCCTCGATCGACCTCGACCCGCACCTGGCGCGCGCCCGCGTGCTTGACGACGTTGTGCAACGCCTCCTGCGCGATCCGGTAGAGCGTCTCCTCGACCTCGATCGGCGGCCGCTCGGGCAGATCTGCCTCGACGACGACCGGGAGGCCGATCCGCCCCGACAGCGACGCCGAGTGGGTGCGCAGCCCCTGGATGAGCCCCTGCTCCTCGATGTTGCCAGGCCGCAGCTCGAAGATCAGCGCCCGCATCTCGGACAGCGCGTCGCGCTGCAGCTCGCGCAGCGAGACCAGCTTCTCGGGCACCTGCGACGGATCCTTGTCGAGGAGGATCTCGATCGACCGCGACAGGAGGGTCATCGAGAACAGCGCCTGGGTGACCGAGTCGTGGAGCTCGCGCGCGAGGTGCGAGCGTTCCTCGGACGACGCGAGCTCTGCAGCCTGGCGGCGCAGCCCGCGCTCCAGCCGCTCGCGCTCGGACACGTCCCGGGCCGCCCCGTGCGCGCCGAGGAACATGCCGTCGCCGACCATGCCGATGCCGGTGATCTCCATCGCCAGCTCGCGACCGTCGCGGGTCCGGACGTTGAGGCGCGAGCGGTGGGCCTCGGTCGGGCGGCGCTGGAGCCACCGGAAGCGGGCGATCGCACCCCGCCGGCCGTCGTCCGTTGCGAGATCGGCGAACGAGCGGCCGAGGAGCTCCTCCGCCTCCCAGCCCAGGATCTGCTGGGCCTGGTCCGAGACGAAGGTGAACAGGCCCTCGGCGTCGGTCATCCACACGAGGTCCGGGGAGGACTGGACGAGGTACCGATAGCGCTCCTCCGACTCGCGCAGCTCCCGCTCCAGGCGCTCCCGTTCGCGGATGTCACGCGCCGACCCGTGGACGCCCGAGAACACCCCGTCGATGCGCATCGCGGACGCCGTGACCTCGAACGGCCTGAACGACCCGTCCTTGTCCAGCAGCTCCATCCGCGTGGTGATGGGGGCGCGTCCGTCCGCGAGCTCGGCGAAGCGCCGCCCGCTGGGGACGCCGTCCGGCGTGCGGACGATGTCTCGGAAGTGCCGGCCGACGACCTGCTGCGGCGTCCACCCGAGCGATCGCTCGACCGACTCCGAGAAGTAGGTCACGACGCCGTCGGCATCGGTCGCATAGATCACGTCGGCGGAGTTCTCGACGAGGAACCGGTACCGCTCCTCGCTCTCGCGCAGCTCGCGTTCGAGGCGCTCCCGCTCGGCAACATCGCGCGCGATCCCGTAGACGTTCTCGACCTCGCCGTCACGGACCACCGCGACGGACGAGACCTCGAACGGCCGGAGCGAGCCGTCGCGGTGCCGGATGTGGAGCCGGTGCGTCTGCGTGCGGCCCGGCTCCCGCGCGAGGCGTGCCCATTCGTCGTTGGTCATCTCCACCGACTGCTCGTCGATGAACTCTCGGAACGGCCGTCCGAGGACCTCGCCGGGCTCCCAGCCCAGCAGGTCGCGCACGCGGTCCGAGACGAACTCGTAGCGCCCCTCCTTGTTCGTCGCCCAGATCAGGTCCGGGGACGACTGGATCACGGACCGGTACCGCTCCTCGGATGCGCGGAGCTCGGCTTCGAGACGCTCCCGCTCGCTGATGTCGCGGGCTGAGCCATGGACGCCGGCGAACCTGCCCTGCGCGTCGACGCGGCCCACCGAGTGGATCTCGACCGGGACCGAGCCGCCGTCGCGGTGGCGGACCTCCAGGCGCAGCACCTGGGGGACGGACGGATCGGCCGCGAGCACCTCCCAGTACTGCAGCGCGACCGGCATCGTCTCGGGCGTGATGATCCGTTCGAACGACTCGCCGATGAGGTCCTCTGGCGTGAACCCGGTCAGGCGCTCGATCGTGTCGGACATGAACAGGAACCGGGTCTGGAGGTCCGCCGAGAACACGACGTCCGGCGCGTTCTCGACGAGGAACCGGTAGCGCTCCTCGGACGCGCGGAGCTGGTGCTCGAGCCGCTCCCGCTCGCTGATGTCGCGTGCGACGCCCCGGATCGCCGTGAGCTGGCCGAGCTCGTCGAGCTGGCCGACGACGCTGACCTCGAACGGGATCTTGCGGTCGCCGTGCTTGTGGCGGATGAGCAGCCGGTCGGTCGACGGCTTGCCGGGATTGGCGGCGATCTCGGCCAGGCGCTGCCCGGCCCGCGGGAAGGCGTCCATGTCGAGGAAGTCCGTGAACGGCCGCCCGATCATCTCTCCCGGCGACCAGCCGATCACCTCCTCCGTCCGGTCGGAGTAGAAGGTGTAGATCCCGTTGCCGTCCATCTCGAAGATGAGATCGGGCGAGGACTGGACGAGGCCGCGGTACCGCTCCTCGGAGGACCGCAGCTCGCGCTCCAGCCGCTCGCGGTCGCTGATGTCGCGCATCGATCCCTGCGCGCCGCGGAACGTGTCGCCGTCGAAGCTCGTGACCGCCGACGCCTCCGCCGGGAAGCGGGAGCCGTCCTTGCGGAGCAGGACGAACCGCAGCCGCCACACCGCCTCGGGGGTCGAGGTCAGGCGCTGCCAGGCCTCGGTCGCGTCGGCAAGGGATTCCGGGGCCACGATGTCCGCGAAGTGCCTCCCGACGAGCTCCTCGGCGGTCCACCCGAACAGCTGTTCCGCGCCCTCCGCCATGAACGTGAACCGGCCCTCGGCGTCGTTGCGCCAGATGACGTCGGGCGACGCCTGGACGAGGCCCCGGAAGTTGGACTCGGACGCCTCCAAACGTGCGAGCAGGTCCGAGTTGGACACCGCGATCGCCGCGTGGTCGGCGAGCGCCTGGAGCATCCCCAGGCGGTCGGCCGAGATCGACCCGGGCTTGCGATAGCTGATCGCGAGCGTGCCGATGACCTCGCCGCCGGGCGCGTGGAGCGGCGCCGCCGCCATCGCCCCGAGTCCCAGCCGCTCTGCGACGTCGAGGTCCTCCTCGTCGCGCGGGATGCGCGGATCGGTGGCGTAGTTCGGCGTCCACACGAGGCGGCCCTGGCCCGCGGCGAGGCCGTTGATCCCGCCATCGATCGGGAACGTGGCGACCCGCATCCAGTTGCGCGTCGCCTCGTCCATCCCGCCGCTGATGACGACCGGGCGGAGGAACGTCCGGTCCTCGCTCATCCGGGTCAGGTGCGCCCCGTCGCAGCCGAGCACGCGCCGCGTCTCGTCGACGATGAGGCCGAGGATCGCCTCCGGCTCGCGGATCGCCGTGACGCGCGCCGCGATCTCGCGCAGGGTCCGTTCGGTCTCCGCGCGTCGCGCCGTCTCCTCCCGTGACCGTCCCAGCTCCCGGATGAGCTCCGCGTTGTGGATGGCGATCGTCGCGAGGTCGGCGAGCGCTCCGAGGGTGGCCGCCTGGTCCGGCCCGAACCGCCCCGATTCGGCGGCGAACACGGCGAGCGTGCCGAGCACCGTCGCCTCGCCGATCAGCGGCGCGAACGCGATCGAGCAGACGCCGGCCTCCGCGAAGAAGTCGGCGTGCGGCGCGCCGTCGGCGAAGCGCTCGTCGGTGCAGTAGTCGTCGGTCGTGATGACCCGGCGTTCGCGGATGGCGAGGAACACGCCGTCGCCGCCGGCGCCACGCCGCTGCCACTCGGCACGCGTGGCCTCGGCGATTCCCGCGTCGTACGCCCAGTGGACCTCGCCGGTGGCCGGGTCGAGGAGATCGATCACCGCACCGCTCGAGCCGAGCAGGCGGGCGGCCTCGTCGACGACGTCCTGGAGCAGCTCGGCCGGGTCCTGGATGGCCATCATCCGGCGCGCGATCTCGCGCAGCGCCCGCTCCGACTCGGCGGTCCGGCCGAGGGCCGCCTGCGACGACGCGAGCCGGTCGACGAGGCGGGCGTTGGTGATCGCGATGGACGCCTGACCCGCGAGCGCCTCGAGCAGGCGGCGGGCGTCCTCGTCGAACGCGTTGCGCTGCCGGTGGGCCGTCTGGATCACGCCCAGGAGCCCCTCCTCGCCGAAGACCGGCGCGGCGATCACCGCGTGGAGCTCGCGCTCGAGGACGCCACGATCGCCCTCGGCGTAGTGCTCGAACCGGGTGTCGGTCATGTAATCGTCGGTCAGGACGGCGCGACCCTCGCGGACCGCGAGGCCGCCCATCCCCACCGGCGGGACGTCCGGGTCCTCGCGCAGCACGAGCCCGTCGGTGAACGGGGTGTCGGCCGGGAACGTCCACAGGTCACGACCCGACACGGGCTCGATGAGATCGATCCGCGCCCGCTCCGCGCCGAGCAGCCGCGCGCACTCGTGGACGATGCGCAGCAGGACGTCGCCCGGGTTGTCGCCCATCGCCGCAAGCCGCGAGGCGATCTCGCGCAATGCGCGCTCCTCCTCGGCGCGGCGGCCGAGCATCTCCCGCGACCGCCCGAGCTCCTCGATCAGCCTCGCCCGTCCGAGCGCAACGGCGGACTGCCCGGCGATCGTCTCGAGCAGGGCCGCGTGCTGCGGCCCGAACGCGTCCTCCCTCGTCGACCACACCGTGATCGCGCCGAAGGGTCCCTGGTCGCCGAACAGCGGCGAGGCGATGACGCCGCGGATCCCCTTGTTGCGTGCGTACGTGTCCGGGCCGTGACCGTGGACCAGCCGGTCGTCGGTCAGGTAGTCGCGGCTGATGTACGTCTGCCCGCTCGTGACGGCGTGCCCCGACGCGCCCACCTCGAGGCGGTCCTCCGGGTCGCGTGGCCACTCGCTCTCGAGGATCCGCTCCTCGCCGGACGAGTACATGCCGCGCAGCTGCCTGACCTCGGGATCGACGATGTCGATGCGCGCGCCGTCGCCGTCGAGCAACCGCAGGGCCTCGTCGATCGTGTACTGGACGACCGCGCCCGGCTCCCGAGCACCCGAGATCCGCGTCCCGAGCTCGCGCAGCGACCGCTCGATCGTCGCGCGGTGCTCGGTCGCCTCGCGGGAGCGGGCGAGCTCCTCGATGAGGCGGGCGTTCGCCATCGCGAGGGCCGCATGGTCCGACAACGCGCGCACGAGGCCGATCTGGGGCGCGGTGAACGCATCCGTCGCGCGCGAGAAGGTCCCCAGCGCTCCGAACACCTCGTCGCCGGCGGTGAGCGGCGCGACGACCATCGAGGCGATGTCGATCTCGGCGACGAAGGAGTCCGTCGTGTCGGCGTGGACGAACCGCTCGTCGTGGACGTAGTCCCCGGTGACGACGACTCGCCGGTCCGCGACGGCCTTGCCGAACATCCCGACGCCCACCGGCAGCAGCAGCTGGCGCATGCGATGGTCGGCGGCGAGGTCGGCGATCCCCGCCGAGTGCGTGAACCGCAGCATCCCCGTGTCCGGGTCGAGGAGGTACAGGAACGCGCCGTCGGCACCGAGGAGGCGCGCGGCCTCCTCTGCGGCGCCCTGGAGCAGCTCGTCGACGTCGGCGCCGACGCCCGGGCGACCCGGGGCGGCGCCGTCGGTGCCGCCGGGTTCGGGCGCGACCGGAGCGGCGACTGGAGCTGCCTTGGAGCGGGGGTGAACGGACGCCACGACGCCGACGAGTCTAATCGGGCCGCCACGTTCGGGCCTACGTCATGCGTCGCCGGCTCCGGATGGTCGGACGACGACGGCGACGTGGACGCTCGACGGCGCCTCAGAGACGTCCTTCGTGGTCCGCGACCGGCGATCCCCGTCCGGGGTGCCCGGCCGGGTTCCGACCGTACGGTTCACCCATCGCCGGTGACACCCCACCGGACGGGACACGAACCAGTCCACCGCACGTCAGCCACGTCACCCCGGAGGATCCAACCGTGAACGACACGACCGATCGCGACCTCACCGTCGCAGGCGTCGCGCTCCGCTTCGGCATCGTCGCCCTGACCCTGGGCACGGCCTACATCCACAGCACGCTCGGCGGGCTGCTGTTCACGCTCAACGCCACGGGCTACGCGGTCGCCGCGATCGCCATGATCGTGCCGATCTCCCTCGCCATCCGGTTCCGCTGGTTCATCCGCCTCGGCCTCATCGGCTACGCGTTCATGACCATCGCCGGCTGGGCCATCCAGGGCCCCTACTACTCGACCGCGTATGTCGCCAAGGCCATCGAGGTCGCGCTGATCGTGCTCGTGACCATCGACTTCCTCCGCGCCGACGGGAACCCCGTCAAGGTCGTCCGCCGCGAGGTGACCGCCGGGCTCGCGAAGCTGGGCATCCGCCAGTCCGAGGGCGCCGCGTCCGCCTGACGGCGGACCCGCTCCACAACGCCGACGCCGTTCCCGCCCGATCCTCCGGCGCCGCCACTGGCGGCGCCGGACCTCCAAGCCCTGAGGTACCGATCCCGTGAAGCGCCTCCTCGCAACGCTCGCCCTCGCCACGGTCGCGCTCGCGGCGGCCGCGTGCGGCAGCACCAACGCCGGGGGCCCGGCCCCCTCGGCCGGCCCGGCCGACCCCGACGCCCCGGCCATCACCGCCAGCAACCTCAAGTTCGACCAGGCGGAGGTGGTGGTCACCGCGGACACGCCGCTGAAGCTCACCTTCACGAACAACGAGTCCGCTCCCCACAACG
>DATFQL010000111.1:0-3997 GCA_035264305.1 Candidatus Limnocylindrales bacterium
CGGGTCTCCGGCACGAGCGGATCCTCGTCGCGCGGGCGGCGGAGCCACAGCCGAGCGAGCACGAGGATCGCCACCACCGCCACCGCGAGCAGCAGGCCCAGCGCGCCGAACGCGACCGGAACGGCGCCCGACTGGTCCGGCGGTAGCGGGACGACGGGATCCGCGGGGCCCGGCTGCGGCTGCGCCGTGTTCGACGCGGCGAACAGCTGGAGCAGCGTCGCCACGGCCGCGGTGCCGACAACGCTGAGCAGCAGGATCGCGAAGCTCCGCCGGTCGAAGCCCACGAAGAACCCCACGATGAGCAGCGGGGTGAGGATCGCGCTCACGAGCATCACGATCGCCGGCCCCGCGTAGAGCGATGTCGCCACCGCGACGAGCGCCGTGATCGCGAGCAGCACGAGCAGCAACGCCAGCCACGCCGGGTTGCGTCGCCAGTCCACGGCGGCGCCGGTCGCGACGAGCCCGAGCCGCGCGAGCGCGAGCGCCGTGATCCCGGCGAGGAGGAACAGGACGACCTCGCCCTGCGCCTCGCCGAGGAACAGCCCGCGGAATGGCTCCCCGACCATGCCGCCGACGAGGGCGAGCGCCGCGAGCCCGGGGACGGCCAGACCGAGAACGTTCCCGATCCGGCGCGGGTCGGCCGGTGGGCGGGCGTGGGCAACCCCGCGGACGAACGCGACCGAGCCGAGCCAGCCGCCGATGTTCGCCGCGATCGCAGGCCCGATCGCCGCGAGGCCCTGGTCGACCAGGAGCGCGCGGACCTCCGGTGCCACGAGCCAGCCCAGGGCACCGGTCGCGATCGCGAGCACCGCGACGAGCACCGGCCAGCGATCGCCGGCGCGAGCCTCGAGCACCCTGACCGACGCGACGCCCGCGATCGTCGCCCCGAGGAACCAGCCGTAGCCGAGCACGGGCGGGTGGCGCGCGAAGGCCTGCAGCAGGCCGGCCACGACAGCAACCCACGCGGCCTCTGCGATGAGCGCGAGCGCGGTCGGGATGAGCCCGATGAGGCCGACGAGGCGAGGCGTGCGAGCCGGCTCGTGCGCCGGTCCACCGTCGGGCGGTTGCGGTGGCTGGAGCGCCGGTCGCTGGGTCATGGCGCGATGACGAGCCGCTGGGCGCTTCGCCAGTGCCCGTCCATCGTCGCCCGCCGGGCCGCGAAGCCGAGTCGTCGGGCGACCCGCACGTGCTCCGCGGCCTGCCGCCCGAAACCGATCACGACGACGTGCGCGCCGCGACGCTCCAGCCGGCGAAGGGCCATCGTGAACGGGCGCGGGTCGCGGGCGGTGATGACGATGACGGTCGTCCCGGCACGGGTCGAGCTCGCCGCGACGCTCAACAGCCGCTCGAACGGCATCGACGCGTGGACGCTGAGCCGGGCGAGCAGATCGAGGACGCGCTCCGCCTGGCCCGGAGCCGTCGCCACCGGCACCCGCGCGATCCGCGTCTCGGCGCCCGTGTACCCGGCGGCCATGAAGCCGAACGCGACACGACGTCGCGCGAGCTGCTGGACGAGCGACGCTGCGACGACGTACAGCGCCTCGACCTCGTCGTCGGTGAGCCCGAGGTCCCAGGCCGGTCCCTCCGACGTCTGGACGTCGAGCGCGACGAGCACCTCCCGGTCGCGCGACGGCTCGAACCGCTTGAGCATCGGGCGGTCGAGGCGGGCGCTCGTCCGGGCGTGGACGCGGCGAACCGGATCACCGGGCGCGTAGGGACGGACGCCCGCGAACCGGGACGGATCCTCGACGAGGCCGGTGCGGGCCCGGTCGAGGTCTCCCCAGCGGTCGATCGGCGCCAGCTCGGTGGTCGGGATGGTCCGCGGCCAGACGACGAACGTGTCGACGATGTCACGCTCCTCGATGGCCGCGCGACGCGCGAACGGGTCGCCGATCGACAGCTCCACCGGCCCCAGCGCGTGCACGCCACGGCGGTCACCGGTCACGTGGAACCGTCGTACGACGCGCTCGTACGGCCGGAGCGTCCACGCGTTGCGCAACACGGCCGGCCGTGCCTCGTCCGTGACGAGGTCGCGTTCGCGGACCTCGACGCCCGGCGTCGCGTCGTCGTCCGCCCGCAGCCACGCGAGCGGCAGCCGGCGTCGGTTCCATACCTCGATCGCGAGCGGCAGCTCGTCCCCGAATGCGACGTGGCGCGCGCCCAGCTCGCGTCGATACCGGACTCCCGACAGCCCGTTCTGCGCCCACGCGTAGTGCACGAGCTCGAGGAGCAGGCCGACGGTTCCCAGCAGGATCGCGATCGGCACCGCGAGGACACTGCCGAGCAGGACCAGCAGGCTTGCCGCGAGGATGCGCGCGGCCACGGCTCAGGCTCCGGCGATCGGCGGTGCCGCGGTGGTGGCCAGGACCTGCCCGAGGGCAGCGGCGACCGTCGCGCCGTGGAGGCTCCGGTCGAGGCTCACGACGAGGCGATGGCCGAGGACGGCCGGCGCAATCGCCTTGACGTCGTCCGGGATCACGAAGTCGCGGCCCGCGAGCACGGCCAGGGCCTGCGCGCTGCGGTAGAGGGCAACCGTCGCGCGCGGGCTGGCGCCGAGCTCGATGTCGGGATGCGAACGGGTCGCACGGACGATCGCGACGGCGTAGGCCTCGACCTCGTCCGCGACGCGCACCGTCCGGACGAGCTCCCGGAGCTCGAGCAGGGGCTCGCGCGCGATCACGGGCTCGATCGTAGCCAGCGGGTCGGACGCCGCCTGGTGCCGCCGCGCGATCTGCCGTTCGCCCTCGTCATCGGGATACCCGACGCGGGCGCGCAGGAGGAAGCGGTCGAGCTGCGCCTGCGGGAGCGCGAACGTGCCCTCGAACTCAACGGGGTTCTGCGTCGCGATCACCAGGAACGGGTTGGGCAGGTCACGCGTCGTGCCCTCGACCGAGACCTGGCGCTCCTGCATCGCCTCGAGGAGGGCGCTCTGGGTCCGCGGCGTCGCCCGGTTGATCTCGTCGACGAGCAGCAGGTTGGTGAACACCGGGCCCTCGACGAACCGGAGGCCGCCGGGCTCGAACAGGCTTGCGCCCGTCACGTCCGAGGGCAGGACGTCCGGCGTGCCCTGGACGCGCGCCATGCGGAGGTCGAGGCTGCGGGCGATCGCGCGCGCGAGCAGCGTCTTGCCGGTGCCGGGGACGTCCTCGAGCAGGACGTGACCATCGGCGAGCAGTGCGATCGCGACGAGCCGGACCGTGTCCTCCGCCCCCACCACGGCGAGCGCGACCGATGTCCGAAGGTCGTCCCACAGCCGGCGCCCGGGAGTGACGACGTCCCGGCCGGGCGTCCGCAGCTCGACGTCCACGCGCGCGCATCCTCCTCGCGGCCTGAGTTGGGCAACGGACCTCGGCCCGGTCTCCACCAAGCGTACCCGTCGGACCGGGTTGGGGTTCGATCGGTGCCTGCCTCGCGCCCGGGCGCACGTGTAGAGTCGTTGACGCCGCCCATCGCACGACGCCCGAGGTCACCCGTGTCGCTGCCGTCGCTCGCCCGCCTGCCCGCCGCGCCCGACCCGATCCTCGGCCTCGCGGACGCGTATCGTGCGGATCCGCGGGACGGGAAGATCAACCTGTCGGCGGGCGTGTTCATCGACGAGACGGGGCGGACTCCCGTGCTCGATACCGTCATCGAGGCGGAGCGGCGGCTCGCGGAAGCGGCCGGCACGAAGCTCTATCGGCCGATCGACGGCGAGGTCGCGTACCGGGAGCTCGTGCGCGCGCTGGTGCTCGGGGAGGACCACGAGGCCGTCAGGTCGCGACGGGCGCTCGCCACGCAGACGCCGGGAGGGACCGGCGGGCTCCGGGTCGCCGCCGACCTCATCCGGTCCACCGGCGGCGGCCAGACCATCTGGCTGAGCGAGCCGACCTGGCCCAACCACCCGCACATGTTCCAGGCGGCGGGGTTCCGCGTGCGGGCGTATCCGTACACCGACGCGACCGGGCGCCGGATCGACGAGGCGGCGATGATCGCCGCGCTCGGCACGGCCGCGCCCGGC
>DATFQL010000112.1:0-4441 GCA_035264305.1 Candidatus Limnocylindrales bacterium
CGGCGTCGGGCTGCCGAACATCGCCGTCAACCTCGCCAAGCGGACGGTGGCGCCGGAGCTCGAGCTCGTGTACGAGGCGGGCGTGTTCGGGGCACGGCCCGCACGGCTGCCGCTGTCGATCGGCGACCCGACGATCGTGACCGGGGCGACCGCGGTCGTCTCGATGTTCGAGCTGTTCGCCTTCTATCTCCAGCGCGGCCTGATCGATGTCGGGTTCCTGGGCGCAGCGCAGATCGACAAGTTCGGGAACATCAACACGACGGTGATCGGCGACTACGAGGCCCCGAGAACCCGCCTGCCGGGTTCCGGTGGGGCGTGCGAGATCGCGATCAACGCCCGGAACGTGTTCGTGATCATGCGCCAGAGTGCTCGCTCCTTCGTGGAGCGGATCGACTTCCGGACGTCGCCCGGGAACCTCGGCGGGGCCGAGCAGGCCGAGGCCATCCGGCGGGCGGGCGGCTGGAACGGGCGGGGGCCGTCGGTCGTCGTGACCGACCTCGGCATCTGGCACTTCGACGAGACCGGGGAGATGCGGCTGGACTCGCTGCACCCGGGCGCGACGCTGGACGAGGTGCGCGCGACGATCGCGTGGGAGCCGCGCATCAGCGGGTCACTTGCCACGACGCCGCCGCCGACGCCGGAGGAGCTGCGGCTCGTTCGGGAGGAGCTCGATCCGCAGGGGATGTACACCGGGTAGGGCCGCGGCTGGTCCTCGCGGGCGCTGCGTGCGCCGGTTGCTCCCACGCGGTTCCTCGCGCGGGTTCCTCGCACGCGCTTCCTAACGCGGGTTCCTCGCGCGCGCTTCCTGGAACGCCCGGCGTTCCAACGGGCGGGAATCGCTCCGGTTGGAACATGTGGAGTTCGGGGCAGCGGGAATCCCGCCGGTTGGAACATTCCCTATTCCAACGGACGGGAATCGCTCCCGTTGGAACGCGTGGTGATCCACGAGGACGTCGGGGCCACCTCGAGGACGCCGGGGCGAGCCCCAGGACGCGGAGGCCAGCCCAGGACGCCAGCGCGCACGGTGTAGGACGAGGGCCGCAGGACCGGGACGCGGGGAGCTTGGACGCGTCGCCGGTGGGCGGGCCGGTGACTCGCACTTCACATCGCGCAACCTAGCCGAGCGAAGACACCTCGCGGGGCCGCACGACGAGGACCGGGCAGGGTGCGTTGCGGACCACGTGCTCGGACACGCTGCCCAGGAACAACCGCCCCACCGCGCCGCGTCCGTGGCTTCCCACCAGCACCATGTCCGCGTGCTCGGCGCGTGCGGCTTCGACGATGATGTCGCCCGGGTCCCCCGTCCAGACCAGGAACGTCACCTCGATCCCCAGCTCGCGTCCACGCTCGACGAGCGCCTGCGCAAGCTGCTCCCGCCGCTCGCGGACCTGGTCGATCCGGGCCCGGAACCGTCCGCCGGGGAGCGCGAGGGAGCCGGGGTCGATCACCGACACGACGAGCAGCCGCGCGCCCAGCCTCCCGGCGAGATCAAGCGCCTCGTCCGTCGCGGACGCTGAGGCGTCGGCGAGGTCCGTGGCAAGCAGGAGCGTCCGGGCGGTGTCGCCTGCCGTTCGAGCCGGATCCCCGACCACGTCAGCCGTTGTAACCACGACGACGCCGTCCCCTCAGGCCAGCAACGCCTGGACGATCGTGTCGACGTCGGCGGCCGTGGGCACGACGAGCAGCACGTTCACCATGCCGAACATCCCTTCCGCACCCTCGACGTGGGGGAGGATGTGGCAGTGAAACGCCCACAGCCCGGCCCGGTCCGTCGTGATGTTCACGTCCCATCGCTCGCCCGGCCCGACGCTGACCGTGTCCGCGTCGTACGCCGCGTCGCCGAGGTAGTAGCCGTCGCGCGCGACGACCCGCTGCGCGTAGCCGTGGCTGTGGAACGGGTGATACATGATCCCCTCGTTCATGTACCGGACCCGCACCGTCTCGCCGACCGCGGCGAGGATCGGCACGACCGCAGGGAACCCGTGACCGTTGATCGTGAAGCCCCCGAGCACGTCGTTCGAGATCCACACGTACTCGCGGTCGAAGCGGTCCTCGCGCCGCGGCTCGGCGGGGTCGACGACGAACGCCCCGAGCAGCCCGCGGCCCACCTGGTCGGTGGCGTTGTGGTGCGAGTGGTACATCATCGAGCCCGGCCGGTTCGCCGTGAACTCGTACGTGTACGACTCGCCCGGGGCGAACGGCTTCTGGGTCACGAACGGCACGCCGTCCTGAAGGAAATCGTCGAACTCCACCCCGTGGAAGTGGACGCCGGTCGTCTCCTTGAGGTTGTTGGTGAAGATCGCGCGGACCTTCGTGCCCTCGGCGACGCGGATCGTGGGCCCAGGCGTCTGCCGGTTGTAGCCGAGCGCGGGCACCGTGGGCTTCAGCTCGTCGATCGGCTGGTCGATCTCGTCGATCGAGATCGTGAACACCGTCCACTCGCCGTCCTGCTGGGGCGTCAGCGGGTCGAGCACATCATTGAGGACGAGCTGTGGCACCTGAACGAAGGCGGGCTTGACCTCCAGCTCCGGATACTCGTCCTCGACCGCGAGCATGTCGGCAAGCTTCGCGAACGTCTCTGCCCCGTAGATCCCCTCGAGCTCGGGGGCCAGGTTGCCGAGGAACCGGCGAATGACGTTGCGGGCGGTGACGTCGTGCTCGGTCCATCCGGCGGGGAGGTTCGGGTCGACGGACGCGGAGGGCTCCATCGACGGGTGGGCCGACGGCTCCGCGGATGGAGTCGCCGCAGCCGGGGTGGGCGCGGTCCCGAAGCTCCACCGGGGCGCCGCCGCGGCCTGGCACGCAGCCACGCTGGCGGCGACGCCGGCAAGGCCCGTCACGCCCGCGGCGCGCAGGAATCCCCGACGTGTAAGCGCCGACATGGTCAGCCCGGACGCGTCATCGACCGGGTCGGATGCAGGGCCGTTCGAATTGGTCGGCGACGGATCCACGGGCACGGAGTCTCCAGTGGGGGGACGGCTGGACACGCGCATCGTCGCGGGCGAGACCCTCCTGCGCGTAGTGACGAATGGCCCCATTGTGGCGGGTCCGACGGCGCTCGGACAGGCGGCGGCCGGCTGCTAGCCTCATGGCCATGAGCGTCCCCGATCTTCGCGTGCCCGAGGCGGAGCGTGTCGCTGCGCTCGACGCGGCCACGCGGGCCATCGCCGGGGAGCTGGACATCGAGCGCGTCCTCCAGCTGATCGTCGACCGCGTGCGTGAGCTCATCGGCGCGACGCATGCCGCGCTCGGCATCGCAGACGCCCGCGGCCGGATGGACCGGTTCATCACGAGCGGCATCACGCCGCGGGCGCGCGCCGACATCGGTGCGGCACCCCACGGCCACGGCCTGCTGGGGCTGATCATCCGCGAGGCACGGACCGTCCGGACAGCGGATATCGCCTCGCATCCCGCGAGCTTCGGGTTCCCGCCCAACCACCCGGTGATGCGCTCCTTCCTCGGCGTCCCGGTGCTCGTGAAGGGCAGGTCGGTGGGCAACCTGTACCTCACCGACAAGGTGGGCGGCGAGTTCACCGCCGACGACGAGCGGCTGCTCGAGATGTTCGCCGTGCACGCGGGGATCGCGATCGAGAACGCTCGTCTGCACGACCAGGTCCAGCGGCTCGCGGTCATCGAGGAGCGGGAACGCATCGGGAAGGACCTCCACGACGGGATCATCCAGGCGATCTACGGGGTCGGGCTGTCGCTCGAGGACGTCATCGAGCTCCTTGCAGACGAGGCGGGGCGGGATCGGGCCGTGGCGCGCGTCGACCAGGCGATCGACGCGCTCAACCTCGTCATCGCCGACATCCGGTCGTACATCCTCCGGTTGCGCCCGGCGATGGGCGGCGAGGAGGATCCGGTCGAGGCGCTCGCGCGTCTCACCGAGGAGCTGGGCATGCACGCCGTGGTCGATCTCGACATCCACCTGGAAGGCGGCTCCGCCCTGCTCCGCTCGCTCCCGCCGGACCGTCGCACGGACATCCTGTTCATCGCGCGCGAGGCGCTGTCGAACGTCGCCCGGCACGCTGGCGCGACGCGAACGGCCATCACGCTGGACGAGGACGGCCAGGAGCTCGAGCTCCGCGTGGAGGACAACGGCCGCGGGTTCGATCCGGCGGCGCTCCCGCGACCCGACGCCTATGGACGCCACCAGGGGATCGCGAACATGCGTGACCGGGCGGCCGCGCTGGGTGGCACGCTCGCCATCGAGCGGGTCCACCCGTCCGGCGCGCGTATCATCGTCCGGGTGCCCGGGATCCCGTCCGTCGCCCGTACCGGCGCCGCGCCGACCTCGGTGATGCCAGAGGCCCGACCGTGACCGACACCTCCGCCCGCCCGCTCCGCCTGCTCGTCGTCGACGACCACGAGGTCGTGCGCCAGGGGCTCGTCGCGCTGCTCGACCGCCGCGATGGCTTCCAGGTCGTCGCCGAGGCCGGCA
>DATFQL010000113.1:0-3834 GCA_035264305.1 Candidatus Limnocylindrales bacterium
GGACCCGGCGACCTCGGTCACCTGCCCCTAGTCGCCTCAGGCGTCGGGCTCGCCCCACAGAGACCAGGCCGGGCCCGTGACCCGATCGCCCCGGGCGGATGGCGCCGCCATCGGGGAGCGAGCGGAGGGGGACCCGGCGACCGGCGGCGCCGAGGCAGGTGTCGCGGATCCGGGCCAGCCGGCTGTCGGCTCCAGGCGCTCACGGGGCGCGCCGGCGACGAGCTCGTCGACAGGAACGAACGTTCTGGGCAGCCGCTCGCCGGCGAGCGTGGCGGGTGCCCGGTGCGCGGCGACGGCAGGCGACTCGCGCTCGGCCTCGAGCACCGGATCCGGGACCGTCCAGCACGCCCGCATCTCGGAGCCCGTGAGGGCGACGCGGCGCGGGTCGAGGCCGCAGATCCCGAAGCCCGTCGCAACCGAGCGCCGGAAGTGCCGGCACGTCGCGCACGACGTCGTGGAGCGGTGGCAGACCCAGCAGCGTGCCGCTTCCGCTTGGGGGGTCGCGCAATGGGGGCATCGCCACACCGCCATCCGCGAATCGTAGCTGCGCAGGAGGCAGCTGTCGAGACGATTTCGCGCCCGTCATCGAACGGATGGACGGTCCGGCTGGGCTCCCGACAACGAGCCGCTACTTGACCGTCAGCACCTGGCGATCGGTGAGCTGGCCGTACTCGGGCGTCGTGACGAGAACCGACGCGAGCCCGGATCCCGCGAGCGCGCCGCGGGGGATGCTCGTCGTGAATGTCGCGACGCCGCTGCGGTCGGTGGGTCGCTCGGTGGACACGATCGCCTCGAGACCCGGGACCGTGACCGTGAACAGGGCCGTCGCCCCCGCCACCCGCCGCCCGTCGGGGCCGCTGACGACGACGGTGAGCGTCACGCGACGCGGCAGCTTTTTCGCCGTGAAGCGGTAGGCCGACCCGGTGAGCGTCACCTGCATCGACCCCGAGCCACGCCGGATCGTCAGCACCTCCGCGTTGGGGTTGCCGGCTGGATCCGTCGAGGTGACGTTGAGCGTGTTGATCCCGGACTCGATCCCGATCCGAGCCTCGAACAGGCCGTCCTTGCCGGCGACGACGGTCACGGAGGCGCCCGTGAGGTCGTTCCGCACACGCACGGTGCTGTTCGCCTGTGTCTTGCCCTTCACGGTCACCGCGGTCTTCGAGGTGGACGCGTTGTCCTTGGGCGAGCTGATCTTGATGCTCGGGCGCGACTGGTCGAGGATCCACGACGCGACCGGCGAGAGCTCGCTCTCGCCGCCCGGCCCGACGATCGACGCCTGCATGTCGTTGCGCCCCTTCTCCAGCTCGACCTCCGGGATGACGAGGACCGACGTGGGGCCGACGGGAACCTCCTGCGCGATCTGCGGGTCCTGGTCCTTGAGCGCCACCCACAGGCGCACCGTGTAGCCGTCGGCCCCGGCGACGTTCGACGGCACGTGCACCGTGACGTCGACGACGTCGTCGTTCGTGTACGCCTCGAGCGGGGCGACGACGGTCGGGGCGTCGGCGATCGCAGGCGCCGAGGTCGGCTCGGGGCTGGACACGGCGCTGCCGACGGAGCTGACGAACCCGCCGACGCCGCGGACGGCGCCGTCCATCGCCGGTCCCACGGCCCCGGATGCGACCCACACGATGCCCAGGGACAGGAGCGCGATCGACGCGGCCATCGCGGCCTTGACGGGAAGGGGCAGCCCGCGCCGGCGCTCGATGTTCCGGTACGGGGACAACCGGATGGGGGAGGGGGTGACCGGACGCGTCCGGACCGGGACGGCGCGACCCGAGGGGGCGGGACGGGGTCGAACCTGCGGCGGCCGGCCCCTGGATCGTGAGTCCATTGGCGGCGATTGTCGCACGCGGCGCGGTTCCGGCACTCCCGCACGTGACGCATGTTTGACTGCGACCCTCGCCCTCGACGCCCCGACCCCGGTGATACGCTCAGCCGTGCGTCGGTAGACCCGTGACCCGGGGGTCGATGACGCGCGTGCGAGTGAGGGATGGAGGCCCGAGACAGGCGGCCGATGCGACCGAGCCCGGGCGATCGCGGCTCGTGGAGCCACGGACCGATCGCCCGCGTGCAGCCGCGCGCCGGAGCCGAGCCTGAGCCGGCACCCGAACCCGCACCTCCGCCCGCTCCTCCGCCGATGCCCGCCTCGCGCTACGCGCCGCTGCCCACGCGCCGCTCCTCGTACGCCCCACTGCCCTCGATGCGCCAGCCGTTCCCGCAGGTGGGCCGGTCGCTCTCTCCGCCGGCGCGCGGCGGCTTCGGGCTCCCGTCGCTCCGCCGCAACGTGTGCCCTCACTTCTACATGACCGGAAGCCGTGGCGCGATCCCGATCCAGGCGCCGCATCTGCTCAAGGGGCTCCTGCGGCAGCCGAACAACGTGTCGCGCTGCCAGCTGCGCGGAGGCGTCCACCTCGACGAGGGCTACGTGAACGACGTGTGCCTCACGCCCCGGTTCAACCAGTGCGTGTTCTACGAGGACGACCTCACGAAGGAGTGAGCCGGTGAGCGCCCCCCGCCTCACGTACGCGGAGGCGCTGGAGGCGATCGAGTCGCGCGGCCGGTACGGGATCCGGCTGGGATTGGGTCGCGTCCGGGCGCTGCTGCGGGAGCTCGACAACCCCGAGCGCAGCGTTCGCGGCGCGCTCGTCGCCGGCACCAACGGCAAGGGCTCGGTGATCGCGCTCGCAGGATCCGCGCTGCGGGCTGCGGGCTACCGGATCGGCGAGACGCCCAAGCCGCACCTCGTGACGTACCGGGAGCGGATCGTCGTCGACGGGCGGCCCATCGAGCCCGACGCGTTCGCGTCGCTCGTCGCCGAGGTCCTGCCCGTGGCCGATCGCGTCGGTCGCCGGCGTGGCGCGCCGACCGAGTTCGAGCTCCTGACCGCGGTCATGTTCCTCCACTTCGCGCGGAGCCGGCTCGACCTTGCGCTCGTGGAGGTGGGCCTGGGCGGCCGGCTCGATGCGACCAACGCCTGGGATGGCGGCGTCGCCGTGCTGACGAACGTCGGCCTCGATCACACCGCACAGCTCGGACCGACAATCCAGGCGATTGCCCGGGAGAAGGTGCAGATCGTCAAGCGTGGCGACGCCGCCGTGACCGGGGCCGAGGGCGAGGCGCTCGCGATCATGCAGCGACGCTGCGCCCGCCTGGGCGTCCCGCTCGCCGTCCGGTCACCGGCACGCGTCCTCGGCTGGGACCGGGACTCCCTGCGCGTCGAGCTGTCCGAGGGCCGGGCGTGCGACGTCGGCCTGCGGGGACGGCACCAGGCAGCGAACGTCGCCGTGGCGGACGGCCTGCTCGACGCGCTCGAGGTCGCGGGGCTGGCAACGGTTCCGGCGACGGCTCGGAGCCTGGGATACGCGACGGCACGATGGCCGGGGCGGCTGGAGCTCGTCGAGGTCGGCGGCCGCGAGGTGCTCCTCGACGGGGCACACAACGAGGATGGTGCGCACGCGCTCGCCCGGGCGCTCGAAGACCTGCGGCCGTTTCTCCGGCCGGGCCCGCTCACCGTCGTCTGGGCGTCGATGGCGGACAAGGACGTCGCGGCGACGGTCGCTGCCATGGTGGCGTCGCCGGGGCTCGAGGGCGCAACCGTCGTGTGCACCGCTGTTGACGCGCCACGCGCCCTCGAGCCGCTGGCGTTGGCCGAGGCCTGGCGCGCGGGTGCCGCGCTCGCCGGCCGATCGCTGGCGGTGGACGCTGCCGCGACGGCGGACGCGGCGCTGGACCGGGTCCTCGCGGGCCGTGGAGCGCCGGGTACCGGCCCGGTCGTCATCGCGGGATCGCTGTACCTCGTCGGGCAGGCACGGGCGCGGCTGGTCGACG
>DATFQL010000114.1:0-2893 GCA_035264305.1 Candidatus Limnocylindrales bacterium
GAGGAGGACCGCCGCGAGCCCCGGCGTCGCGGGCGAAGCCGGCCCCGACTCGGGCGACGCCACCGTCTCGCGGTTCCCGGCAAGCAGGTCCGCGGCCTCGTCCACCGACGCCCGCTCGTCGGCGGTCTGGAGGTGCCGCCGCTCGTGCGCGGAGCCGTGCGCGAACGCGTCAAGCCGCTCGCTCAGCATCCGCAGCCGCGCAACCTGGCCGGCCTCGACGGCGGGCCACGACGCGGGCATCGGGCGCACGTCCATCAGTGCGAGCAGGTGTGCGAGGCAGAACGGCGCGGCGGCCGCCGCCTCTGCCCATGCGTCGTCGGTGGTGAGCCGGACCACGGTCTCCACGGACCGGGCATCGGCCGTCGCGACGCGCGCGCAGGCGGGACACCCCGGTGGACGGCGCGCGTCGGCGACCCGCCGGGCGCGCGACCGGCCACGCGCCGCCGTCGCTGCGTCGATGTCCCGGAGCCGGGCGACGAGCGTCGCGCGGAGCAGGATCGAGGCGCCGAGGCTGCCGGCTCGAGCCCGGTCCGCGTCGAGGAGGGCCCGCGAGTGTCGAGCACAGAATCCTCGCGCCTCGTCGAGGGCCCGGCGGAACGGGACGTCGTTGACGCTCTCGGACAGGATCGACTCCAGGTACGCAGCCTCCGTCCGCCGGCGCTCGCGGCACAACGGACAACCTGGGAGCTCGAATGCATCCGCGAGGTGGATGTCGGCACCTGAACGCACACGGAGCTGGGCCATCGCCCGCCATGGTGCGGCACGTCCCCGCCGGCGTCGACCTTGACGCGCGGGCATCGCTGTCCGTAGCATCGCCGGACAACTGAACAGCACTATCAAGAGTGGCGGAGGGACCGGCCCGAGGATGCCACGACAACCTACCGGCGTGAGCCGGCAAGGTGCCAATTCCGGGCAGGTCCTCCTGCGAGATAGGCGTTCCCCTTGGACCCTTCTCGCGTGGAAGGGTCTTTCCATCGCCGGTCCCGAGCGCTCCCCAGCGCGTGTGCGAGGACCGTGATGACGATCGAGACCCCGTCGCCCGGTGCGGCGACCAGCTCCGGCACGAGCCCGACGGCGACGACCCCACGAACGACCGTCGCGGGCCTCGTGTGCCGCGCCTGCGGACGCGCTGAGCAGGCCGGCCTGTCCTACGTGTGCCCGGCGTGTTTCGGGCCCCTCGAGGTCGCGTACGACCTCCGGGCGGTCCGGGACACGGTGAATCCCAACGCGCTCGCGATGCGGCCCGCAGGCGTGTGGCGCTACCAGGAGCTGCTCCCCGTCGAGGCGCCCGTGCGCGGGCTTCCCGTCGGCGGCACGCCGTTGATCGACGCCGCCAGACTCGGCCCCGCGCTCGGCGTCGACGGCCTCCTCGTCAAGGACGACACCCGCAACCCGACGCTCTCGTTCAAGGATCGGGCGGTGGCCATCGCGACGGCGAAGGCGCTCGACCTCCGACTCGATGCGCTCGCCTGCGCGAGCACCGGCAACCTCGCCGGCGCGACTGCGGCAGCGGCCGCCGCGGTGGGCCTGCCGGCCTACGTGTTCGTCCCCGCCGACCTCGAGCCCGCGAAGATCGAGCACGCGCTCGCGTACGGCGCGACCGTCGTCCCCATCGACGGGACGTACGACGACGTCAACCGCCTCTGCCTCGAGGTCGCCGACGAGCTCGGCTGGGGCACGGTGAACGTGAACCTGCGGCCGTACTACGCCGAGGGCAGCAAGACGCTTGCGTACGAGATCGCCGAGGGGCTGGGCTGGCGCCTCCCGGACGTCGTCGTCGCCCCGATCGCGTCGGGGGCGATGATCACGCGGATCGCGCGTGCATTCGAGGAGCTCGTCGAGCTCGGCTGGGTGGCGGCGCACGATGTGCGGTTCGTGGGCGGCCAAGCCGCCGGTTGCGCGCCGGTTGCCCGGGCGTTCGCCGAGGGAACCGACACGATCGCACCGGTCCGAACCCCTGACACGATCGTACGCTCGCTCGCGATCGGGAACCCGGCGGACGGTGCGTATGCGCTCGAGCTCGCCCGGCGAAGCGGCGGGTCGATCGAGGCGATCGACGACGCGGCCACCGCCGACGCGATCCGAGCAGCAGCTCGGCTCGAGGGCGTGTACACCGAGACCGCAGGCGGCGTGACGTTGGGCGCGGTGTCTGCGGCGCGCCGGCGAGGGGTGATCCGGGCCGGCGACGAGGTCGTCGCGCTGCTCACGGGCAACGGCCTCAAGACGCCGGACGCCGTCCGCCACGGGCTCACCGATCGCGTCGCGACCGCCCGGATGCCAGGGCTTGCCCCCATCCTCCCCGCCCGGTTCAGCGCATTCGAAGGATGGTTGTCGGCATGAGCCAGGTCCGGATCCCGCCCGTTCTCCGCCCGTCGGCCGGCGGGCAGAAGCTGCTCGACATCCCGGGCGCCACCGTCGGGCAGGTACTGGACGCCCTCGTGGAGCGCTACCCGGACCTCGGGGCGCGACTCCTCGACGACGGCGGCGACATCAACCGGTTCGTCAACGTGTTCGTCAACGAGACCGACGTGCGACACCTCCAGGTCCGGGAGACGCCCGTAGGTGACCGTGACACGCTCCTCCTGCTGCCGGCGATGGCCGGCGGCTGAGGACGGGTGCCGTGCGCCGGGCCGACGACCCGGCGTCCACCGCGCGCGTTGTCTCAGGCAGCGACGCCGTCCTCGACGGGCTCGCCGGTCTCGATCGGGTTGTTCACGGGATCGGCGCTCCACTCCAGCCAGCCGCCGTCGTACACGGCGGGCCGCGCGAACCCCTGGATGTCCGCGTAGAACCACGTCTCGCTCGCGCGCCACCCGGTGCCGCAGTAGAACGCGACCCACTTCTCCGGCGTGATCCCGGCCTCGGCCCAGTTCGCCGCGATCTCGGGGTACGC
>DATFQL010000115.1:0-5228 GCA_035264305.1 Candidatus Limnocylindrales bacterium
AAGCTCACCCGGGGGCGACCCCACGCCGCGCTCGGTCCAGCGTCCGAGCATCGACCCGGCCCCGTATCCGTCCAGCTGCCGGATCGTCCAGACCCACGACCCGTCGGGGGCCACCCACCGGAACACGGGGCCGAGACGGTCGACCTCGTCCCCCATCCCCCGCCAGGCGACGAAGCCGTCGATCCCGAACCCCCGGAGCACCTGCGGCAGCTGGGCGGTGTGCCCGAACACGTCCGGGTGATACGCGACCCCCATCGGCTCCACGCCCAGCGACTCGACGACCGATCGACCGATGAGGAAGTTGCGGACCATCGTCTCGCCGTCGATGAGCAGCTCGTCGGGCTGGACCCACCCGGGTCCGAGCGCGAGCTGACCTGCCCGCGCGCGCGCCGCGATCCGGTCGCGCAGGTCGGGCCGCAGGGCGAGGACGTCCTCGACGATCGTCGCCTGCCCGTCGAGCGTGAACGTCATCCGCTCGTCCGCCTCGAGCGTCTTCACGACCTGCTCGACGACGTCGACCAGGCGCAGGCGGAACACCTCGAACGGCAGGTACCACTCGCGATCCCAGTGGGTGTGCGGGACGACGGCGAAGGTCAGCCCGGCGACGCGCGACGGCACCGCCGGGTCGGGATCGACCGCACGCCCGGTCTGCGCCAGATCGGGACGGACAGGGGCGGTCACGCCACTGCCTCCACGTCGTCCGCGCTCCGCACGGCCTCGAGGCTTCGCACGGACGGCGGGAGCGTGACCGGGAGCCGGCCCGGCATCGATCCCAGGCCCATGAGCGCGTCGGCGAGGGCGTCGATCGTGGCCGGCGTGTCGGCGTATGCCGCGACCCGCACGGTCGGTCCAGCTGCCACGAGGTCCAGCGGGTTGCGCAGGGCGACGTGGACGATCGGGATCCCGCTCGTCGGGAGGGAGGCAAGCGCCGCGACGACCGCCTCGACGGCGTAGGCATCCCTCGTGAGGACGATCGCGACGTCGGCGGCGGGGGCGAGCTGCTGCGCGGCCACGGAGGCCGCCCCGTCCGGCGTCCAGCACATCGCCTGCCCGCGCGGCCAACGGCTCACCAACCGTTCGCCGGCCACACCGGCGGGGTCGGGACGGCCCTCGATCGGGCTGACTGCGGCGGCAGTGACATCGATCACCACGACCGACGCAGATTGCGCGATGGGCAGCAGCGCGGCGTCGCCGTCCACGAGCGTGATGGACCGCGCCGCGATCTCGTCGGCGAGCCGCGCGTGACGCGCGAGGACGTCGGCCGCGAGTGGCTCGCCGAGTGGGGCGCCGCGAAGCGATCGCGCGACGCCGTCGAGGGTCTCCGCGCGACCGATCGCCTCGACGAGCCGGTCCGGCGGGATCAGGTGCTCGGCGATCGCCACCTCGAGGCCTGCGAGGACACGCCGCTGGCCCTCGATCCCCATCACTGCATCCGCGCCGGCGACGATCGCGCGGACGGCCGCCGCCTCGATCGTGCCATCGAGCGTGATCGCATCCATCACGAGCGCGTCCGTCAGCAGCAGCCCGTCGAACGCGAGCCCGTCGCGAACGAGACGCGTGACGACCGGCGAGAGGCTCGCCGGAACTCCCGGATCGAGCGCGTCGTAGATCACGTGCGCGGTCATCAGTGCCGGCGCCCCGGCCGCGACGGCGGCGAGAAACGGCGACAGGTCGTGCGTGACCAGGTCGTCCTGGGTCCCCGCGACCCGGGGTTGCGCCACGTGCGAGTCCTCGAGCGTCCGCCCGTGTCCGGGGACGTGCTTGGGGATCGGGATGACGCCCCCGGCAAGGTACCCGCGGATGGCCGCGACGCCGAAGCGCGCGACGGCCCGGGGGTCAGCGCCGAACGATCGGGTCCCGACGGACGGGTTCGCGAGCACGGCTGCGACGTCGAGGACCGGCGCGAGCACGGTGTCGATCCCGAGCGACCGGAGCTCCACGGCCGATGCCCTGGCGGCCTCGTGCGCAAGCCGTCGTACGCGTGTGGCCGCGATCGCCATCGGCCCCGGGAAGCTCGTCAGGGGCTCGCGGATGCGGGTGACGTGGCCGCCTTCCTGGTCGATCGCGATGCGGACCGGGCCCGCGGCCGTCTCGCGGATCGACCGGGTCAGCGCGCGCAGCTGCGCCGGGGACTCGATGTTCCGCTCGAACAGCACGACGCCCCCGAGGCCGAGGGCGAGACGGGCCCGATCGTCCTCGTCGAGGGTCGTGCCGCGAAGCGCGCCCCAGGTGAGGCGCGCAGCGATGGCGGCGGGGCCGTGATCCGGCGGTATCGACACGGGTCTCGTTGGTGCGGGCGTGACGGGGCGCCTCGCGGCGTCACGCGGATCGTTGCTCGCGCTCGCGCGCCGGGACATCGCTCCGCGGGACTGAGGCGACCCCGTCCGGAGGTCATGCCGCGGCCTCACCCATGTGCCGTAGGCCCATGCCGTCGACGGGCGGCGCCCATACTCCGCGTGTGAAGGTCGGGCTGACGTTGCCGCAGGCCCCGGAGGACGGCGACGGCGCGTCCTGGGCCGAGATCGCCACGCTCGCCCGCCTCGTCGAGGAGGGCGGCGGCGATAGCCTCTGGGTGTGCGACCACTTCCTGGATCGGCACCCGGGTCGCGAGGTCGGGTATCACGAGCCGTTCACCCTGCTCGCCGCGCTCGCGGCGTCAACGACGCGGGTGACGATCGGGCCCCTCGTGGCCGCGACCGCGTTCCGATCGCCCGGGCTGCTCGCGAAGATGGCGTCCACCCTCGATTCGATCGCGGGCGGCCGGCTCATCCTCGGGCTGGGCAGCGGGTGGCACGAGCCGGAGTTCCGGGCGTTCGGATATCCGTACGATCACCTGGTCGGGCGGTTCGAGGAGAGCCTCGTCGCGACCAGGGCACTGCTCGACGGCGAACGGGTGACAACGGCCGGCTCGTGGACAACGCTCGACGATGCCGTTGTCCTCCCCACGCCCGAGCGGCGGATCCCGATCGTCGTGGCGGGCCGGGGTCCGAGGATGCTGCGGCTCGCGGCTCGTCACGCGGACGGTTGGCAGGCCGCGTGGTTCGGGTGGCCCGACGACGACTTCCGGGCCCAGCGCGACCGGATGGTCTCCGCGTGCCGGGCCGAACGGCGTTCGGCGTCGCTCCAGGTCTTTGTCGGGGTCGAGGTGACCAACCCCGATGGCTCGGGCGACCCACACCTCCCGTTTGATGCCCCGGCGGTCGCTGATGGCCTCGCCGCCTGGCAGGACGAAGGGGTGGACCACGTGCAGCTCGGGGTGCACCCCGGGACCGTCCGGACGTTCACGACGGCCCTCGACGGGATCCGGCGATTCCGCAGGTTCGCCGCCCTACCCGCTTGACATGTGACCATCTGGTCACATAAGGTTCGGGCGATGGACGACGAGGTGTTCCGGGCGCTGGCCGACGCCAGCCGGCGGACGCTGCTCGACCGGCTCTTCGAGCGTGATGGCCAGACGCTGGGAGAGCTGGAGACGGCACTGCCGGGGATGAGCCGGTTCGGCGTCATGAAGCACCTGCGAGTCCTCGAGGCGGCGAACCTCGTGAGCAGCCGGAAGGTCGGCCGCGAGCGACACCACTACCTCAACCCGGTTCCGATCCGCCAGCTCCACGACCGCTGGCTCGATCGCTATCGCATCCGCGCCGCCGACCTGCTGACCGACCTCCGACTCACCCTGGAGACCGAACCGATGACCATGCCCGTTGATGCCGCCGCCCCCAAGCACGTCTTCTCGACGTTCATCCGCGCGACGCCCGACTCGATCTGGCGCGCGCTCACGCAGTCCGAGTTCACCACCCGTTACTGGTACGGCAGCACGATCCAGTCCGACTGGGCCGTCGGTTCGCCGTATGAGCTGCGCACCGCCGACGACAAGCCCGCCATCTCGGGCGAGGTGCTCGAGTCAGACCCGCCGCGCCGGCTCGTCGTGAGCTACACCAGCCCCTGGGCGGCGAAGCCCGGCGAGCAGCCGTCCAAGGTGACGTTCGAGATCGAGGAGGCGGGGCCGGGGGTGCAGAAGCTGACCCTCGTCCACGAGACGGAGCCCGGCGCCACGACGCAGATCGCCGAGGTCGCCGCAGGGTGGCCGTACATCCTCTCCGGCCTCAAGACGCTGCTCGAGACCGGCGAGCCGCTTGCCGGCGCCTGACCGAAAGGTGACGAGATGCCCGCAGACGTGGTGACCTCCATGTCCACGAAGTCCACGATTACCACGCCGCCAGGCGCGCCGCCCGACCACGTCGTCACGACGTTCATCCGGGCGACGCCCGAGGCCGTGTGGCTCGCGCTCACCGAGAGCGGCTTCACGACCCGTTACTACTACGGCAGCACGGTCGAGTCCGACTGGCAGCCGGGATCGTCGTACCGCTACGCGATCGACGGAGAGACCGCGATCGAGGGCGAGATCGTCGAGGCTGATCGGCCGCGGCGTCTCGTCATGACGTTCAGCGCGGTATGGGACCCGGCGCTCGCCGCAGATGCCTCGACTCGCCTGACCTGGGAGCTCGAGCCGGCGGGGCCGGGGGTCACCCGCCTGACCGTCGTCCATGGCGGCTTCGAGGGCGAGACCGAGACCTACCGCCAGGTGACGGGCGGCTGGTCATGGATCGTGGCCGGGCTCAAGTCGCTGCTCGAGACGGGCGAACCGCTGCCTCGCCGCGCGTGACGCCTGCGCCAAGCCCCCGGCGTTCCACCCGCGGCATCGGTCGCGGGGTGGGACGCCGGCCTGTTCGATGCGGACCGGGCGCGCAACCCGGCTCCCCTACTCCGCAGGTTCGGTCGCCCCACCGGCGCCCGCCGGCGGCCCGGGCGCGAGAGCAGCGTCGCCGGCCGCGGCGCGACGGGCGCCGCCGCGCCGGTACGTCAACGCGATGAGGATCGTGATCGTCATGAACACGAGCGACGCCGTGTTCGAGATGATCATCGCCCAGTTCGAGATCGACACCCCGTACGCGAACCACACGATGAAGCCGCCCGCGAGCATCGACAGGTAGAGCAGCGACACGTCGTTGCTGGACCGCGTCCTGCGCATCCGACGGATCTGGAGCAGCGGCGCCATCGCCATGAGCACCCCCGCGATCGTCGCGCACACGGCGAGGACGTCCGCGGCCTGCACGGTCGTCATCCTGCGTCGGCCCCGGCTGCCCGCGCCGCAGCCTTGCGCGCGCGCTTGCCCGCCTGGTACTCGGCGAGCGCCTCGGCCGAGTCGACGTCGCCGAGCGTCGGGTGGT
>DATFQL010000116.1:0-16861 GCA_035264305.1 Candidatus Limnocylindrales bacterium
TCGACGCCGCAGTCGCGTCCGGGGCCACGGGCTGGAACTCCGAGACGTTCGACCAGCTGGACGAGCTGCTCGTCAAGCACGGCTCGAGCACTCACCGGTAGGGCATCGCCGCTGACTCCGGTCGCGGCGTCTCCGTCCTCGGGAGCGAGCTGCTCCGGAACGTGACGATCGTCCTCCACGGGCCGGCCAGCGCGCGGGACGTGCGTCCTCCGATCAGGGTACCGGGCACCAGCGCGCTTGCGGCAAGACGGGGAGCGTGCGGTAGAGTCCGCGACCTTGGTCGGATCTTCCGCGGATCTGGGGGTCTCGGGACATGCGGATCCTGTTGACGAGCTGGGGCTCGCGAGGGGACATCCAGCCACTCGCTGCGCTCGCGGTTCGGCTCCGCGAGCTCGGTGCCGACGTTCGAGTCTGCGCGCCCCCGGACGAGGAGTTCGCCGCGCTGTTCGCTCGCGTCGGTGCTGCGTTCATCCCCCTGGGCCCCTCCACGCGCTCGATCGCGGCCGGGCTGAAGGTGCCGGCTCCCGACGCCGCCTTCAAGCTTGCGGCAGAGCTCGTGCGCGCACGGTTCGACACGCTTCCGGCCGCCGCCGAGGGCTGTGGCGCGCTCGTCGCGACCGGCCTGATGCCGGCCGGGGTACGGGACATCGCCGAGCAGCTGCGCATCCGCTACGTGCTGGCGACCTTCCACATCTTCGGGCTGCCGTCGCCGCACTTCCCGCCGTCAGCGCGGCCAGGGAAGCAGTCGGCGGAGGACGAGACCGATAACCGGGTGCTGTGGCAACAGGACGCCGGGCGCGTGAACGCGCTGTACGGCGAACCGCTCAACAGGCACCGCGCCCAGATCGGCCTGCCTCCGGTCGACAACGTCCGCGACCACGTCCTCACGAACCGGGTCTGGCTGGCGGCGGATCCGGTCCTTGCCCCGTGGAAGGAGCTGACGGACCTCGACGTCGTACAGACGGGGGCGTGGATCCTCCCCGACGAGCGGCCCCTCCCGGACGAGCTGGCGGCGTTCCTCGACGCGGGCGAGCGCCCCGTGTACGTGGGCTTCGGGAGCATGGCCATGCGCAGCTCCCCGAACCTCGGCCAGGTCGCGGTGGATGCGGCCCGCGCACACGGCCGTCGCCTCATCGTCAGCCGAGGCTGGGCCGATCTCACGCTGACCGACGACCGGGAGGACTGTCTCATCGTCGGCGACGTGAACCATCAGGCGCTGTTCCCGCGCGTCGCCGCCGTCGTGCACCACGGCGGCGCCGGCACGACGACGACCGCCGCCGCGGCAGGCGCCCCGCAGGTCGTCGTGCCCCAGCTCGTCGACCAGCCGCATTGGGCCCGTCGCGTGGTCGAGCTCGGCATCGGCGCGGCACACGAGGGTCCGGTCCCGACCTCGGAATCCCTCGCGAGCGCGCTCGGGACGGCGTTGGCGCGTGACACGCGCGCACGCGCGCGGGTGGTCGCGTCGCAGATCCGCACCGACGGAGCCATGGTCGCGGCGAGACTCCTCGTGGAGTAGCGACGCCGCCGAACGATCCCCGCCGCGAGCGGATGCTTGTCCGGGCGTCGCGTCGGCCGGGTCGTCCAGATCGTGTGATGCCCTCGCCGACGATCGCTGCTGCACTCGCGATGCGATCACCGTTCGCGGGCGCCCAGCGCGCCGATCCGTCACCCACGCCCCGGAGCATGCCTGTGCGTCACGTTGTCATCACCTTCCTCTTGTTCGCGCTGTCTGGCCTGCTCGCGGCGTGCGGGGCCGCGAACGTCGATCAGCTCACCGGCAAGACCTGGCAGCTCACGGCGTTCACCGAAAAGGCGCCGGCGTTCCAGGGCGTCGTCTCGCCCGAGGAGCAGCCGAACTACACCGTGGCGTTCGACTCGAACCTGACGTTCGCCGCGACCGCCGATTGCAACGAGGTCATCGGGACGTACGAGAAGAGCGGCGTGAACAGGCTGGCAGTCACCATGGGCGCGTCGACCCTCGCCTTCTGCGGCGAGGGATCGTACAGCGACATCTACCTCCACCTGCTGGCCCGAGCCGCCCGGTACTCGGTCACCAACGACGAGCTCACGATCACGCTCGATGACGAGAGCACCTTGACATTCGTCGTCGGCGTCGCGCCGGAGGCGTCCTCGCCAGGCGCGTCAGCGTCCATCGTCGCGGCAGCCGTGGCGACGCACGAGCCAACCGAGAAGCCGACGGCCAAGCCCACAGAGAAGCCGACGGCCAAGCCCACAGAGAAGCCGACCGCGAAGCCGACGCCAAAGCCGACCGCGAAGCCGACGCCAACGCCGACAGCGGACCCCACCGCGAAGCCGACGACGGCGCCGTCACAGGGGCCCTCGACCGGTCTCCTCGGGAAGACGTGGCAGCTCACCGCGATCACGACGAAGAACCCGGCGTTCGAGGGGGTGATCCCCGACGACCAGCAGGCAAGCTACACGATCACGTTTGCGGCTGATGGCACGGTGTCCGTGCTCGCCGACTGCAACACGGTGACGGGCACGTTCGAGGCCGCCGACGCGCTGGCCGACTCCGGAACTCTGACGATCACGCGAGACGCCGGATCGCTGCGGGTCTGTGGCCCTGACTCGTTCGGCGACCTGTACGGCTTCGGTCTCGCCAACGTGACGAGCTACGCGAGCGCAAGCGACGTGCTGACGATGACGCTGCTCGACGACGGGCAGATGACGTTCGAATAGCCCGGTCTGGCGGGCGGGCACCGGCCGCGCGCCGCCGCGTCAGCCCGCGCGGCGACGGCGTTCGTGGACCCCGTCATGCAGCTGCGCGGTCGTTCGGTCGTCGCTGCGGATCGACGTCGGGTAGCCGCCAGCGGCCCCCGGGTTCGAGGCACCGCTCGCGATCAGTGGCACCGCTGCGTCCGTCTCCGTGACGGTGCGGGCGGCAGCCGCGGCTGGCCAGACAGGGGAGGTCGCTTCGCCAGCGGCGTTCCCGTCCGCGTCGGACGCCCAGGGGACGCCGATCGCAAAGACCTCTGCGAACACTGCGACAAGCTCGGGGTCGAACTGGACGCCGGCCTGGCGGCGCAGCTCCGCGATCGCGTCCTCGTGCGAGATCGCAGCCCGGTAGGGCCGCCCGGACACCATCGCCTCGTAGGCGTCGACGATCGACACGATCCGCGCGCCGATGGGGATCTCCCCGCCCGCGAGCCCATGCGGATACCCCCGGCCGTCGTACCACTCATGGTGGTGGAGGACGATCGTGGCCGCGTCGCGCAGGGCGCCCGCCTGCTCCAGGACCACCTGCCCGATCTTCGGGTGCTCGGTCACGACGCGCCACTCGGACGCGGCGAGGTCGCCGGGCTTCGCCAGGATCTCCTCGGGGATCGCGAGCTTGCCGAGGTCGTGGAGGAGGCTCGCCGTCCGGATCCGCTCGAGCTCGCCTTCGGGGAGGTCGATGGCCCGCGCGAGCGCCACCGACGCGTCCGCGATCATCGTGGAAGGCTTGCCGCCCCACGCGGGACGTCCGGCGAGCGTGGCGATGAGCGCGTCCTGGGCCGCGGCCATCGCTGCCCTTCCGACGTCGATCGCCCGGCTCCGCGCCTCCGCGGTGATCGGCGCACGTCGGATCGTTCCCTCGTCGCCCGTCTCCCGGAACACGTACACCTGGTTGCGTCCGAGCGCCTTGGCCGAGTACAGCGCCGCGTCTGCGTCCCGGACGAGCGCGTCGAGCCGCAGGACGTCGCCCGGGCCGCCGGCCACGCCCGCGCTGAGCGTGACGGACACGACCTCGTTGTCGGGCAGCCGGATCTCCGTCCCGCCGATGATCCGGCGCAGCTTCTCGGCGAGGGAGGCCGCCGCATCGGGGTCGGTCTCGGGCAGGACGACGAGGAACTCCTCGCCGCCGTACCGGCCGGCGAGGTCGACGCCGCGGACGTTCGCCGCGAGCAGCTGCGCGATGTGACGCAGGATGACGTCGCCCGCCGCGTGGCCGTGCGAATCGTTGAACCGCTTGAAGTGGTCCAGGTCGACGAGGATGAGCGACAGCGGTCGCCGGTACCGGGCCGCCCTGGCCAGCTCCTCCTCCACGCGCGTAAGCACCGTCTGCCGATTGGCGATGCCGGTCAACGGATCGAAGGTCGCCTGCTCCCAGGTCTGCGCCACGCGATCCGCGAGCTCCGCGAACGCCGCCCGGAGCCGACGGTCCCGGATCCGACCCGCCTCGCCGGCCAGCGTCGGGCTGTCGACGTTCGCGCGGGCGAGGCGCTCCGCGATGCGCGCGAGTCGCCGGTTCTGCAGCCCGACGATGAGCGCGGCGAACCCCGCGGCCCCTGCGAGCGCGCCGACGAGCGCGGTGAGGAGCGTGAGCATCAGGGCGGCCGTGAGCGTGTCCAAGACGCCTCGTGGATGGTCGGTGGCGGTGTGGTCCCCCGTGGCCGCACCTCGCCCCGCAACCGTGCCCGCCGCTGTCTGCGGTGGCCATGGGGCGATGGTCCCGGCATGGCTCGCCGTGGTGGGCGCGGTGAGCGGTGTCACCGGACAGGACCAGCCGCGTCATGGCCTATACGTACCGGTTCCGTCACGAGCGGGCGGCACCCCGCGCGACCATCACACGCCCGGAAGGACGCGCCCGCGCGTGATATCCGGTCCCCCATCCCCATCGGTCAACCGCCAGGCCCACCCCCCACCGTCTCCGCCTGCCTCGCGGAGCTGCCACGCGGCGCCGGACATCGTCGACCCGGGGGTCGCGGCGAGCACGTACTCGATCCGGACCCGACGGGGGGCCGCGTGGATGGCCTCCCGGCCGGGCTCGCCCGCCGCGGCGACGGACTCCTCGAGGTAGTCGACGTACGCGGCATTGTTGACGTGTCCCATCGGGTCGACGTCCTGCGGCCGGACCCGCATCTCGATCCGCTGCGCCGACTCCGGCGTGGGCGGCAGCGGCACCCTCCCGGGCTCGAACGACCCGGGCGTGATCGTGAACGCCGCCGGGAACTCGGGGGGAACGCGGCCGGGCATCCCGCGGTGGTCTGTCATGACCCAGTCCGTGTGACCCCACATGACGAGCGTTCCGTCCGGCAGGAACGCGTCCGTCCGTCGCCGCGCCCAGACCTTCCGGAAGCCGCTGATGCGCGTCGTGATGGAGAGCGTCGAGCCGAGCGGTACGTCCGCGAGGATCCCGAGCTCGGCTGCCCGGACGACCCACGCGAGCCGCCGCTGGGCGTACCAGGCGCGGTCGAAGCCAAGCCGCTCGCTGTGGATCCAGGCGACGTCCTGCGCATATCGAAGCAAGGCGGAGGTCCGGACGACGCCGTCAGGGCCGCATTCGTCGAACCGGACGCGATAAGGGACGGTGACCCCGGCGACGAGCTCCGGCGGATGCGTCACGCCGGCTTTCGACCGGCGAGCCGGTCAAGGCCTTCGAGCGCCACGAGGCGGATGCCGTCCAGCGCGACCGGCCCCTTCTCCCGCACCAGCCGGACCTCGCACGACCGACGCGCATCGAACACGACGAGGCCGACGAGCAGCGTGGTCCCCTCGTCCACCGCGCCTCGCCGCGCGTCATCGAGCTGGTGGATGACGTCCGCCTTGATCCCGCGCGCGCCCCACTTGCAGTCCCACGCCTCGGGACGCGCATCGTGCTCCACCGTGACGTCGTAGGGGTGGATCTCGGCGGGACGGCCGTCGAACAGGATGCGCCGCTCGCGACGGACCGGGCCGGTCCGGCCCGCGACCAGCCGCTCGGTCAGGGACTCGACGATCGCCCCCCGGAACTGCGAGCGCGTCTGGTCTCCCCGGTCGGCGACCTCGAGCGAGGCCGCGAGGATGGCCTCGGACCGGTCGCGTATCGCGTCGCCGACCGGCCGCGCGGCGGGCCCGAACAGCGTCGGGAACATCGCGCGCCAGGCAGCGGGATCGAGCGACTCGCCGTTCATGCACGCCCGGGCGAGGAGGCGCTGGGTGGTCGTCGCGTCGGCGAGCAGGTCCGCGACCCGGGCGACGAGCGGGTCGGCCTGGATGTGGGCATAGACGACAGCACGCCCGTCAGGCTTCGCGTCCTGGAAGCGCATCAGGCGGCCTCGCCGAGCGCGGCGAGGGCAACCTGGGGGAGTGTCGACAGCCAGTCGATCGCTCGGTGGGGGTCCTCGATCGCGGTCGCCTCGGCAACGAGGGCATCCATCGCGGCCTCGACGGCGCCGTCGACCTCCGACTCGCCGCGAGCGCTCACGACTGCGCTGAGGCGGCCCCGCCACACCGTCGAGAGGTCGCCGACGTACTGGAACTCGTCTTCGACGGGCTCGGCGGTCAGGAGCAGCGCGTCGAAGCCTTCGAGCGCCCGGGTGATGCAGTCGGCGACGGTGGCCACGCGCGCAGCGTAGCCCGGCCGGGTGGCCGCGTGATGGGCGGCGGTGTCAGGCTGACTCGGACGTCACCGTGACGGCGGCCCGACGGACCGCTCGTCGGGTCGCCTCCAGCCTGGCCTGCGCGTCGCGATCGAGCCGGATGAGCGCCCTGCGACCCCCCTCGTCCCAGCGGGTCGAGTACGTCCGGAGCGCCTTCTGCCGGATCTCCCAGGCGAATGGACGCTCGCCGGCGCGCTCGAGGCGCGCAACGGTCTCGAGGACGGACCGGTAGAGCGTCGGAAGCTCCTCGGCAGGGATGTGCTCGTGCATTCACGCAGCGTGCCCCGACGCACCACGCGCTGGAATGGCCGGGTCGTCCCGCACGGTCGCGCCGAGAGTCCGGGGGTGGTGCGCGGCGTCACCGCATCCCCATCGGGTCGCGCATGCGCGAGGAGCCTCAGTCGCCCCGGTGCGCGCCGGACTCGATCCGAAAGCCGACCGGCATTCCGCGGGCAGGCTCCCAGCGGGCGATGACGCGCTCCACGAGTGCCGCCGGCGGGCCCTCCTCGAGCCGCGCGACGAGCCGGTCGAGGTCGACTGGGCGACCTTCGGCGACCACGCGCACCGACCCGTCGGCCTCGTTGGCGACGAAGCCGTCAAGGCGGAGATCGGCGCCTTCGCGGACCACCCACACGCGGAAGCCGACCCCCTGGACCCGCCCGCGGACGATCGCATGGACGCGGCTCGGGTCCGTACGCGTCGTTCGGGCGTCGCCGGGCACCGTCATCGGGCGTCCCGTCCTCTCGGCCATCGGACGAGCAGCACGTCGAGGACGAGCTCGGGGCTGACGTTGGAGTCGACGAGCTCGGATGCCCGCACGAGCCGCGCGAGCGCCCCGGCGGCTGCACCTGCGGGGAGCGACCGCGCGGCCGTCTGCAGATCCTCCAGCAGTCCGACGTCGCGCACGTCGCCGGTCGCGCCGAGCTGGGCGAGCGCGAGATCCCTCGCGACATCTCGCCATGCATCCAGGAGGAGGGCGAGGGCACGGCGCCGTTCAGCCGCGGACGCCTTCGCCACGGGCTCGTCCCCCGACTCGGCGGTCGAAGGGACTGCGCCGCCCTCGGGAACGTTGGCCTCGCCGGGCGGCGCAGGGGTGGCGCCGCGGGCCGCGCGCCCGCGACCTCGGACGGTCGGGCTGGCCGCGGCCGACACGGGTGCCGGTGCGAGCAGCCCGGCGAGCGAGGCCGACCTGGCGACCAGGTCCCTCGCGGCCAGCAGACGGGTCGCGCGGCCGGCCTGCAACAGGTCGAGCAGCGTCCGGCTGAGCTCGTTCCGGATCGTCTCGGCCTGGGGCGCTGTGGCGTACGCGACAGCCAGGCCGGCGCGTCCGCCCGAGAGCCGCGCGAGTCGAGCGGCCGTCGGTGCGTCAGCGAGCGACCGCGCCTCGAGCAGCGCCTCGATGTCCCGGGCGCCGAGCGTCCCGAGCCGGATGCGGGCGCACCGCGAACGGACGGTCGGCAGCAGCCGCTCCTCGTCGTCGGCAACGAGGATCAGGGTCGTGCCCGCGGGCGGCTCCTCGAGGGTCTTGAGCAGCGCGGACTGCGCGTCTTCGTTCATCCGGTGGGCGTCCCGGATGATCGCCACCCGGGCGACGCCTTCGACGGGCAGGAGCGCGAGCTCGGTGACGAGGTCGCGGACGCCGCGCTTCCCGTCCTTCCCGCCGATGCCGACCTGGCCGCCTGGGCCCTCGGGTTCGAGCCGGTGGAGGTCCGGGTGGTTGTCGTGCTCGACCATCCGGCATGCGCGGCATGACCGGCACGGCCGGCCGCCGCCGGTCGCACCGGCGCACAGCAGGCCGGCGGCGAGATCGAGCGCGAGGGACTGCTTGCCGACCGACGCCGGGCCTGCGAGGAGCACCGCGTGCGGAACACGCGACCCCAGCATCGCGCGGACGGCACCGACGGCGGCCTCATGGCCGACGGTCCGGAAGCCGTCCACGCGTGTTGCTCGGTTGACCTCGGGCGTCAGCCCTCGGTCGGCGTCGTGTCCGCGGCGGCCGTGCGACGCGTCGTCCGACGCTTCGGAACGGCATCCGCGGCCGGTGCACCGTCGTCGGCCGGCTCGCTGGGGGCCGCCGCCTTGCGGGTCGTGCGGCGCTTGGGGGCCGGGGCCTCCGTCGCGTCCGCCGTCGCCTCAGGCGTCTCGGGAGCTGCCTCGGCAGCGGCTGGCGTGCTGCGGCTCGACCGACGCGCCGGCGCGGTCGTCTCGGCCGGTGCCTCCGCGACGGGCTTCGAGGGCGCGGCCGGTGAGCTCGGCCGGCTCTTCGCCATCTGGGCCCGCAGCAGCTCCTCGAGCTCCGGCGGAACCTCGCTCCAGGGCTCGCTGCTCCCGGACGGAGCGGACTGCCGCGGCGCCCGGTCGAACCGCTCCGCGGGGCGGTCGTTGCGCCCGCCACGGCCACCCTGGCCGCCCTGGCCGCCCTGGCCGCCGCGAGCCGGCGCGGGTCCGCCGCCCCGGTTTCCTCCCCGCGTCTCGCCGTAGCGGTTGATCCCCGACCCACCGCCGCGCGACCCGCCGTAGCGCTCGCGCTCGATGGCCGCGGCATAGGCGCCCTGGCGTCCGCCGCCGCGACCCCGGTTGCCACCGCTTCGGTTCGCCTGGCGGCGCTCCGCGAGCAGGTACTCCGGAATCTCCGGCTCCTCGAGATCCTCGTCGTCATCGGCCACAGGGGCAGGGGCGCTCGCTGCCGGCCGCGCCGGTGCACCGAGCTGCGTATCCCACACCGAACCGAACGGCGTCGAGCGAGGCGCCCGAGGCGTGGCGAGCGCGTCGAGATCATCGAACGGCGTCGCATACTCGCCGGACGACGTGCGGGCACCGCGCGGCGCCCGGCCGCCGGCCGGTGCAGCCGCCACAGCAGCAGCGGCCACCTCGTCCTCGTCGACCTCGACGGCCTGGTCGACGTCGTCGAGTGCATCCAGCGCCTCGTCGGCATCGGCCTCTCCGGCGACGGCTGCGGCCTCGGCGCCCTCGAGGGTGCCGACCTCGTCGCGGCGTCCGCGGCCACGACCGCGGCCGCCCCGGCGGCGACGCCGACGCGGCTCGCCGTCCGCCTGCTCGCTCCCGTCGACCTCGCTCCCGGTCTCGTCGTCGAGCTCGGGCTCATCGCCCAGCTCCGCGGACGCGGCCGCGCGCGACAGCTTCTCGCCGGGCAGCGCGACGAGCGCGCCGCCCACGGGGGCAGGAGCCTCCACGACCCGGCTGCGCGACACGCGCGCGGCGACCGGCGCCTCGTCGCGGTCCCGGCCGCGACCGCGACCACGCCCGCGCCCGCGACCGGTGCCCTCGGACTGCTTCTCGGGGACCTCGGTCATCGAGAGGTCCTCGTCGTCGTCCTCCGCCACGCGCCGGCCGGACCGGGTGGAGCCCTTGTCGACCTTCGCGATGTGCGTGATGTCGGTGAACAGGTCCGCGACCTCGATCAGGTCCGAGGACGTGTTGCCCCGGAAGCTGACGACCTCGCATCGGACGCCCATCTCCTGGACGGCGCGGATCGCGCTGGCGAAGTCGCCGTCGCCGGAAACGATGACGGCGACGTCGAGGTTGCGCGCGGTCTTCATGAGGTCGACGACGAGCTCGATGTCGAGGTTCGCCTTGACCTTGCCGTCGCCGTACTTGCGGATGTCCTTGCTGACGACCTTGTACTGGTGCCGCGCGAGGAACTGGTGGAAGTTCCGCTGGTTCTCGTTGTCCGGGTCAAGCCCGGTGTAGGCGTATGCACGGACGAAGTCGCGTCCGGCGGTGGCCGACTTCAGCAGCGTGACGTAGTCGATGTCCACGCCGGCCGCCTTGGCCGCGTAGAAGATGTTCGCCACGTCCACGAAGACGGCGACGTTCTTGCCCACTGTGACTCCTATGTGTTCGATGCCCGGGCCTCTGACCCGAGGACGGGGCGCTAGGTGCGGCGGGCTCCTGAGCCGGCCGCCGAGACGAAGCACCGGAGCGTCGCGCCGGTGGCGGCGAACCCGGCCCGCTGAAGGCGGCCGAGGTCCGCTGGATCGGAGGGCTCTGTCACCTCGACCGTGGAGCAACCCTTGTTGCTCGCCGAGCGCAGCAGCTCCTCCAGGAGCGATTCCGTCACGCGATCCGCGTCGTGGTCCGGGGCGACGACCAGGAAGTCGACCGTCCCCACGTAGCCGCCGGCCGTGACCGACGGACGCAGGACGAGCAGCGCCCCGCCCACGAGCTCCCGTCGCGCCTCGGCGACGAGCACGCTCGCGTGCGGCAGGTAGACGCACTGCCGAAGCAGGTCCGCGGCGCCGAGCGAGCCGGCGCCCGACGCGGTCATCGAGGCGCGGCCGATGGCGGCCAGGCGGTCGATGTCCGTGATGCGGGCCGGTCGGATCGTGTACTCCACGCCGAGGTGCACCTCGTGCAGCGATGCGGCCCGATGCGCCGGCTGCCACCCCGACGGGTCGGGAAGGGCGGCCCCGCGCTGGCCGCGGATCAGGTGCCCGGGGAGGCGAGCGACGAGGCTCGAACAGCCATCCCGAGGCGAATGGCGGTCGATGCGCAGGGGAAACCTTGCATCAATGACGCCGACGCCTATGATACGGCATCGCTCCGCCGTGTCTCGCTGCGGGGCGAATTGGGTCCCTCGCCCCGCGCTCCCGTCACCGCCGCCGAGGAGAGGCCTCGCGCACTCAGGGACGTAACGCGGCCCCGGCGCATCGTGTGCCGCCGGGGACGGCCGAGGGCTTTTTGGAGGAGGCGTTCATGAAGTTCGCACGAGTGGGTGCGGCAATCGCTGCGGGAGCCATCGTCGTCACCGCGTGCGGTGGCACGACGAGCGGCAACAAGTCGCTCAAGATCGGCATCACCCTGCCCCTGTCCGGGTCTGCGGCCGCGTCGGCCGAACCGGCTCGCAAGGGCGCCGAGCTCGCGATCAAGGATTTCAAGCTCAACGGCTACGACGTGACGGTGTCCGTCCTCGACCACTCCGTGAACGGCGTGCACGACCCGCAGCAGGGTGCGAAGGACATGACGACGCTCGTGTCCGATCCGGCCGTCGTGGGCGTCGTGGGGCCGTTCAACTCGTCGGTCGCGAAGGTCCAGATCCCGATCTCCAACGAGGCGGGCCTGACCCAGTGCTCGCCCGCGAACACGAATCAGGACCTGACCAAGGGGGAGCCCGGCAAGCAGCTGCGGGCCAAGAACCCCGACAAGATCAACTACATCCGCGTCGCCACGACTGACGACATCCAGGGCCCGGCGGTCGCGCAGTACGCGATCAACACCCTCGGCCTCAAGACCGTGGCGATCGTGGACGACACCGACACGTACGGCAAGGGCATCGCCGACGCCTTCTCCGCCGAGTGGGAGAAGCTGGGCGGGACCGTCCTCGGCCGCGAGGGCGCGCCCAAGGGCACGACCGACTACACCCCGATCCTGACCTCGTTCAAGGCCCTCAACCCCGAGGCCGTGTTCTACGGCGGCACCACCGCCACCGGCGGCGGCCTCGTGCGCAAGCAGATGCCGCAGACAGGCCTGGGCGAGATCCCCTACCTCGGCGGTGACGGCATCCAGGACGGCCCCGGCACGACCGAGGGCTCGTTCACGAACATCGCCGGCGAGGCTGCGGCGAACAGCTACAGCTCGGTCGCCGCGATCGCGGACTACCCGGGCAAGGCGGACTTCGACGCCAAGTACAAGGCCGCCTACAACGAGGCGTCGGGCGCGTACTCCGGGTCGGGCTACGCCTGCGCGCAGATCATCCTGAAGGCCATCGAGACCGCCGCGAGCAAGGGCGACGTCACCCGCGAGTCCGTCCGGGCTGCGGCCGTCGACCCTGCCACGACGTTCGAGACCGTCCTCGGCCCCGTCAAGTTCGACGAGGTCGGTGACACCAACCAGAAGATCATCTCCCTGTACAAGGTCGACCTCACGGCCGGCGAGGGCAAGGGCGACTGGGTCTTCGACAGCCAGGTCAACTACGGCGAGTAGTCGCCGCGCCTCGCGCACCTGAACATGGAGCCGGGGAGCCATGGGGCTCCCCGGCTCTTTCTCTCCCCAAGAGGCAGAGACGAGATCCGTCAGTGGAGACACCAGCATGACCGCTGCCACGGCGACCGGCGAGACGGGTGGCGCGACCCGCGCGGGAGCGGCACTGCGCCCCCTGCTCCGGTTCGCGATCCCGGTGCTCCTCCTGGTGCTGGCCTGGTTCTACCTCGGCCCGCAGCAGTTCGTGAACGCACTGACCCGCGGCTCGATCTACGCACTGATCGCGCTGGGCTACACGATGGTGTACGGGATCATCGAGCTGATCAACTTCGCGCACGGGGACATGTTCACCGTCGGCGCGTTCGTCAGCCTGAGCTTCCTCGTGTTCCTCGGCTTCTCGGGCGCGATCACCGACGTGGGGCTGCTGATCATCGTGCTCGCGGCCACGTTCCTCGTGACGATGGGCGCGATGGGAGCCATCGGCGTGACCATCGAGCGGCTCGCCTACAAGCCCCTGCGGCGCGCGCCACGCCTCGCTCCGCTGATCACCGCGATCGGCGTGTCGTTCATCCTGCAGAACGTCATCCAGCTGTTCTACGGGCCCTTCCAGACGAACTCGCCCAAGGTCTTTCCCGACTCATGGTCCGTCCAGATCGGCGGGGCGACGATCCCGGTCCTCAGCGTGTTCATCGTCGGCGTTGCCCTGTCGCTCATGGTCGGGCTCCAGCTGTTCATCGGGCGCACCCGGCTCGGCCGCTCGATGCGCGCGACGGCCGCGGACCGCGACGCCGCGGCGCTGATGGGCGTGAACATCAACCGCACGATCGCGATCACGTTCCTCATCGGCTCCGCGCTCGCTGGCGCCGCGGGCGTCATCAACGGCCTGCAGTACGGGGTCGCGCGCTTCGATGACGGGTTCCAGGCCGGCCTGAAGGCGTTCACCGCCGCCGTCCTGGGCGGCATCGGGAACACGGTCGGGGCGGCCCTCGGCGGGTTCATCATCGGCTTCATCGAGGTTGCGGCGGTCGTCGCCGGCTATGGCCGGTGGGGCCCGGCGATCGTGTTCGGGACCCTCGTCATCGTGCTCGTGTTCCGGCCCTCGGGCCTGCTCGGCCAACAGCTGGGGGAGCGGGCGTGAGCGTCGTCTCCGACCTGCCCAGCAAGACCGTGAACGGCGGCCTCGGGCGCCGCGAGCAGCTTGGGGCGCGCGCGGCGCGGCACCGGTCGTGGACGATCCTCATCGGGATGGTGATCGTCGGCAGCGTGCTGCCGGTGCTCGCGCAGCTCCCCCCGTTCTCGCTCGCCCAGCCCGCGAACGCGTGGATCGACGGGTTCACGAACGCCGGCGTATTCGTCCTGCTCGCGCTCGGCCTCAACCTCGTCGTCGGCGTGGCGGGTCTGCTCGACCTCGGCTATGCCGCGTTCTTTGCCATCGGCGCCTACACGTACGCGTATGTCGCGTCGCCGTTCGGAAACGGGATCCTCGGCCTCGACATCCTCGGCTCGTTCGGCAGCTCGGAGGCCGCCGGGTTCATCTTCTGGCCGATGCTGCTGGTAGGCGCCGGCGTGGCCGCGCTGTTCGGGATCCTCCTCGGCGCACCGACGCTGCGCCTCCGCGGCGACTACCTGGCGATCGTGACCCTCGGGTTCGGCGAGATCGTCCCGATCGTGTTCCTCAACTCGGACCTGCTGACCAACGGAACGGCCGGGATCGGGGGCCTCGCTCGTCCGTCGCTGCCCATCATCGGCGGGTTCTCCGCGATCAACCCGTATCCCTACTACATCACGATGCTCGTGCTCGTGACGATCGTGATGATGTTCTGCTACCGGCTGATCGAGAGCCGGCTCGGCCGGGCGTGGGAGGCCATCCGCGAGGACGAGCTCGCCGCGGCGGCCAACGGAATCAACACGGTCGTGGCCAAGCTGCTCGCGTTCGCCCTCGGCGCGTCGACTGCGGGGATCGCGGGGGTGTTCAACGCCTCGAAGCTCGTGACGGTGAGCCCTGACCAGTTCACGTTCGTGGTCTCGTTCACGGTCCTGGCCATGGTCGTGCTCGGGGGGATGGGCAACTTCTGGGGCGTCGCCGTCGGCGCGTTCGTCATCTACACGATCAACAACGTGCTGCTCAAGTCGCTCAACCAGTTCTTCGACACCGTGGGGATCCCGTTCCTCCAGGACGTCGACTTCATCCAGCTCCAGTTCCTCCTGTACGGCCTCGCGCTGGTGGCGATGATGCTGGTGAGGCCCGAAGGCCTGTTCCCCAACAGCCGGCGGAAGCGCGAGCTGCACGCCGCGATCACCGAGACGGAGCAGGACGAGCTTGGGTCGGTCGCCGGGACGACCGAGGAGGACCTGCCGCAATGAGTGCCGACGTCCTCGAGAACGAGCCGATCCTCACGGCCCACCAGGTCACCCGCAGGTTCGGCGGCCTGATCGCCGTCAACAAGATCGATTTCACGATCCCCGAACGTTCCATCGTCAGCCTCATCGGACCCAACGGGGCGGGCAAGACGACGTTTTTCAACGTCCTGCTGGGGGTGATCGATCCCACCGCCGGCCACGTGCACTTCATGGGCCGCCGGATGATCGCCCGACCCGAGCGGATCGCCTTCGAGTCCCTGGTATGGGTGCTGCCGGCGGTCATCGTGGGCGCGGGCGCGGGGATCCTCGTCGCCGCGGGCGTCCTGTCCGGACGGCTGCTCGCGCTCGTCGGGTTTGCCGCGCTGATGCTGCTGGTCGCGTCGCTCCTGCTCGCGATCATCCGGCCCGTCTGGTACCAGAAGCAGCTCGAGCGCATCGGCATCTTCCGCAGCGCGCGGCCCAATGACATGGTGGAGGCGGGCATCGGCCGGACGTTCCAGAACATCCGGCTGTTCCAGAACATGACGGCCATCGAGAACGTGCTCGTGGGGATGCACACGAAGGTTCGCGGGAACCTCGTGGAGGCGCTGTTCAACACGCCCCGCGTCCGCGTCGAGGAACGTGAGGCGGAGCAGCGCGCCGAGCAGCTGCTTGCGCTCGTGGGGCTCCGGGGCAAGGGCAACGAGACCGCACGCAACCTCTCGTACGGCGACCAGCGCCGGCTCGAGATCGGGCGTGCCCTCGCCGCTGACCCGCGGCTCCTGCTGCTCGACGAGCCCGCGGCCGGGATGAACCCGAAGGAGACGCAGGACCTCGTCGCGCTCATCTCCAAGCTGCGGACCGACCTGGGCCTGACCATCCTCCTCATCGAGCACGACATGAAGCTCGTGATGGGGATCAGCGACCGGATCACGGTCCTGGACCACGGCGAGAAGATCGCCGAGGGCTCGCCGGAGGAGGTCCGCAGGGACCCCCGCGTCATCGAGGCATATCTCGGAGCGCCCGCCGCATGACTGCCCCGACCACGCCCCCGACGCCCGCCCCGCCGAGTGCCGACACCGTCCTGCGGCTGACCGATGTCCACACCTACTACGGGGCGATCCACGCGCTCCAGGGCGTCAACGTCGAGGTGCGCCGCGGCGAGATCGTCACGCTCATCGGCGCGAACGGGGCCGGCAAGACGACCACCCTGCGGACCATCTCGGGTCTCCTGCATCCGCGCGTCGGCACGGTCGAGCTCGACGGCACGGACATCTCGAAGGTCGACCCCCACACGCTCGTGATCCGCGGCATCGGGCACGCGCCCGAGGGCCGGCGGATCTTCTCGCGGCTGACGATCTACGAGAACCTGCTCATGGGCGGGTTCACTCGGACGAACGCCGAGAACGAGGAGCAGGTGGCCCGGGTCTACGAGCTGTTCCCGCGGCTCAAGGAACGCCACGCGCAGAAGGGCGGGACGCTGTCCGGCGGGGAACAGCAGATGCTTGCGATCGGGCGCGCCCTGATGACGCGCCCCGCGGTGCTGCTGCTCGACGAGCCCTCACTCGGGCTCGCGCCGATCCTCGTCCAGCAGATCTTCAAGATCATCCGCGAGATCAACGAAGGTGGGATGACGATCCTCCTCGTCGAGCAGAATGCCCTCCAGGCGCTGTCGGTCGCGAACCGCGGCTACGTCCTCCAGACGGGCGAGGTCGTCCTCTCAGGTGACTCGCAGGATCTGATGGTCAACGAGACCGTGCGCAAGGCGTACCTCGGCGAGGACTGACACGCGCGCATGGCGCCCCGCCGATGACGGACCCCGAGCGATCGACGACGATCCCGCCGCACGCCCCGCAGGCGCGGACGACGCCGACCGGTGACGGGCGACAGGCGGGCGTGCAACGCGGCGAGTCGCTCGTCGCCCACCCTTCTGCGGCGAGCGCCGACCGCGGTCCCGAGGCGCTCGCTCCCCGCGAGGAAGCGCTCCTCGAGGACGCGGTCACCATCGTCCGGCGTCGCGATCGCGGCCCGCTCGTCGCGGCCTCGCTGATCGTCGCCGCGTTCCTGCTGGGCCTGTTCCGGCCGTGGGATCTGCTCGGTCCCCCGGCGGCGATCCCTGCGCCCGACTCCGCCCCGGTCTCGGGGGACGTGGCCGCGCCGTCGGCGACCGCTCGCGGCATCGGGACGGTGTTCGCGCAGCGGACGGAGCCTCCAGCACC
>DATFQL010000117.1:0-11615 GCA_035264305.1 Candidatus Limnocylindrales bacterium
CGTCGTCCCGGAGGAGGCGCTCCTGGCGGCGAACTCGCTGAGCCAGGCGACGCGCATGGTGGCGAGCGTCATCGGCGGCGGGATCACGGGCGTCGTCGCCGCGGTCGCGGGGGGCCAGGTGTGGCCCGTCCTGCTGGTTGACGCGGCGACGTTCGTCGTCTCGGCCGCGCTCGTGTTCGGCATCGCCCGCGAGACGGGCCTGCCCAGCGCCGCTGCCGCGGCACGCGCGAGGGTGACGGGCATCGGCGGCGCGGTGGTCGAGGGCCTGCGGGTCATCGCGCGCTCACGCGCGCTGGTCGCGGCGCTCGTCGGCGTGTCGGTGACGATGCTCGGCCTGGGCGCGATCAACGTCCTGTTCATCCCGTTCCTCGTCGGCGACCTCGGCTCCAGCCCTGCGTGGGCGGGTCCCCTGGAGGCCGGCCAGACCATCTCGATGGTGCTCGCCGGCGGCGTCGTCGCGGCACTGGCGTCGCGCGTGTCGCTCCCCCGACTGTTCGTGGGCGGGACCGCCGGCGTGGCGGTGTGCGTCGGGCTGCTGGCGGTGGCGCCCGGGCCGTGGGCCCTCCTCCTGATCATGTTCGCCGTCGGCTGGTTCGTGATGCCCGTCCAGGCGACGACGATGACCCTCGTGCAGCGCGGGACGGACGACGCGAACCGGGGTCGCGTCGCCGGGGCGCTCAACGCCGCGATCCAGACGGCGTCCATCGGCTCGATGGCGGCCGCCGGAATCCTCGCCGACGTGATCGGGATCCGGATGGTGTTCGCGCTCGGAGCGGCCGCCGCGCTCCTTGCCGCGATCCTCGCCGCGCTCCTCTTCCGTGGCGTGCAGGCGAGCGCGGCCGTGGCCACCGGGTCCAGTCCCTCGAGGATCGCGCCTGCATGAGTCAGGCGAGGAATCGCCGAGGCGCCGGCCGTGCGACCGGCGCCTCGTCCGTTGCGGCAGGTTCGTGCCCGGCTGCGGCTGCCGGTGCGCGCGCGGCTAGGTCCCGGCGCGCCAGTCGCCGATCGTCGTGGACAGCCGCCCGATGACCGAGCGGTAGTACCGGCTCGGCGCGTAGGGGTCCATGCGCGCCTTCACCCCGTCGATCTTCGTCGACAGGAAGCTGAAGCGGTAGGTGGAGGTCTTGTTGGGATCCGTCCAGAACAGGCCCGACATCGTCATGGACGCCGACCCCTTGAACAGCCCGCGGATGACGTACCCGATGCTCGTGATGCCGCTTGCGAAGACCGCCTTCGCACCCGCCTTCAGGAAGCCGTACCCGTAGTTGTCCACGCGCTTGATCGCGGTCGACTTGGTCGGATTGCTGCGTCCCCACTCGCTGTTCCCGGACGCGTAGCACAGGCGGTTGAGCGCCACGACCGCGTTGGCGGCGAGGTCCATCTGCTTCATGTAGTACTCGCCGTAATACTTCACGTTCGAGTTCCCGTTGCCGTAGCTCGAGTTGAGCCCGAAGCCGTTCTTCGAGGTGGTCGAGTACGGGTAGTACGGGCTCGGCCAGCCGTTGCCGTGGCCGAGGTAGATCAGCAGGTTGGCCCCGACGACCGCGTTCTTCACGCGCGACCACGTGGCGTACGGGCTGTAGATCTCCTTGACGGTGGCTCCGTAGCTCCGCGCGAGGTCCGCGAGCCTCCGCGCGCTGTCCTTGTAGGACGACGTCTGAGAGCCAACGGGGCCGACCACGATGACGACCTTGCGCGTCGCGGCAGCGGCATCCGGGGCAGATGCGGTCGCGCCGGCGACGAGGATGATGGCGGCGAAGACCGTGATCAGCAACGATCGCGACTTCCTGAGTGACGCCCGCTGGGCGCCTGCGCGGTGATCGGGCAACAGTCGTGCCTCCTCTCTGCCGGAACGTGCGACCAGACGGTTGCACGAGCGGTGGGGTTGGGCCGTCGACGGCGGGCGGGGGGCGGCCGGGCACGTGGCTGCACGATGGCGAGCCAGGGGCGATCGCCAGGGGACGATCGGGTGCCGGGTGGCGAACCACCCGAAGGGTGCGACAGGGTGCCTGCCGGGGGCGACGGCTGTTCGGTTGTTGAACCTGTCTGCGATCGGGTGGCAACCTGGGGGTCCGCGGGAGTATGCCAGACGTCGTGCCCACGGCGCGACCTGGCGGACGGCACCATCACGGCGGGCGGTATCGTTTCCGCGAGATGTCGGACGCACCCGGGCGTCCGTCGACGGTGGGAGGCGGCGTGACGACCGGATCGGGGGTTGCCCTCGCGACACAGGGCCTCGCCAAGCGCTACGGGTCCCGCGTTGCCCTCGACGGGCTGGATCTGCGCGTCCCCGAGGGCGTGGTCTACGGGTTCCTCGGGCCGAATGGCGCCGGCAAGACGACGACCATGCGCATCCTGACCGGGCTCGTCCGCGCGGACGCCGGCCAGGTCGAGCTGCTCGGCCGGCCGTTCGGACGCCGAGACCGACGCCGGCTGTTCGACGTCGGCGCGCTCATCGAGTCGCCGGCCTTCTACCCGTTCCTCTCCGGCCGGGAGAACCTTCGGGCGCTCGCGGCGACAGGCGCGCCGGTCTCGCGTGCACGGATCGACGAGCTGCTGACGCTGGTCAACCTCCGGGATCGAGCGGGGGACCGTGTCTCCGGGTACTCGCTCGGGATGAAGCAGCGGCTGGGGATCGCGGCGGCGCTCCTGTCGGACCCCCGGCTCCTGCTCCTCGACGAGCCCGCCAACGGGCTCGACCCCGCGGGCATCGTCGGGATGCGCGACACCCTGCGTGCGCTCGCCGCCGCGGGCAAGACGGTCTTCGTGTCCAGCCACATCCTGTCCGAGGTCCAGCAGCTCGTCGACGTCGTCGGGATCATCGCCCGCGGCCGGCTCGTCCGAGAGGGCCCCGTGTCGGAGCTCCTGCGCGAGGCGGGCGCGATCCGGGTGCGTGTCGCGCCGGACGAGGTCGCGGCTGCCGCGGAGGTGTTGCTGCCCGTCGCAGGCACGGGGTCCGTGGCGCCGGTATCGGGTCCGGAGGCGGGCTGGCTGACGGTTCGGATCGATCCGACGCGCGGTGCGGAGGTCAACCGCGTGCTTGCCGACGTGGGGATCTACGCCTCGCGCCTCGAGACCGGCACCACCCTCGAGGGCCTGTTCCTCGAGCTGACCGGCTCCCGGCCGGACGTCGCCGCCGACGCTGGATCCCCGGGCTCGTCCGCACCTGCGGCCTCGTCGACGGGGTGGCAGTCGTGAGGCTCTTCGTCGCCGACCTGCGCAAGCTCGTCCGGCGGCCGGCGTCGTGGGTGACGCTCGTCCTGCTGCTCGCGCTGCTTGCGCTGATCCTGGTCGTGCTGGTCGCCGCCGCCCGGACGTCGACGGAACCGCAGGCCGCGCTCGGCGCCCGGCAGTTCGTGACGTTCCCGGGCGCGTACGAGCTCGTCCTGACGCTGATCCTCGGGATCGGCGGGCTCCTCGCCGTCACATACGGCGCGGCGATCGGGGGCTCGGAATGGGGCTGGGGCACGCTCAAGGCCGCGGTCGCGCGCGGCGAGAGCCGGTCACGCTACACGCTCCTGAACTTTGCATCGGTCGCCGTGTTCACGTGGCTGGGCCTGCTGGCGGCGTTCGTTCTCGGGGTCGTCGGCGCCGCGGTCGGTGGGCTGATCCTCGGTGTGCCACCGGGCGGGATCACGGACCCGGAGGGCCTTCGCAGGCTGCCCGAGCTCCTCGGCCGGGCCGGCCTCGCGCTCGCGATGAACGCAGCGTTCGGCTATGCGGTCGCGACGGTCGCCCGCAGCCAGCTCGCGGGGATCGCCGTCGGCGTGGGGCTGTTCTTCGCGGAAGGCATCGCCGGCCTGTTCCTGCCCGACGTGTTCCAGTGGTTCCCGTTCTCGGCGTCGTCCGCGGTGACGTCGCCGCTGAGCGGCGGAGGCGTCGGCGCGGGCGGCGGAGGCGCGGGCGCGGTCGTCACGCAGCTCGACCAGAACACCGCGATCGTCGTCGTGTGCGTGTGGCTCGTGGTCGCCATCGTCGTGGCTGCAGCGTTCACGGAGCGGGCGGAGATCGGCGGCTAGGGTCCCTCGATCACGCTCGACGCCCGACGGGCGCGAGGACCGCCGTCGTGAGCCTGACGAGGTCCGCGGGGGATACCTCGATCTCGAGCCCGCGCCGCCCGGCGGAGACGTGGATCGTCGACCAGGCCATCGCCCCATCGTCGAGCGCGACGGGGAGCGGCCGCCGCGTCCCCAGGGGCGAGATGCCACCGAGCACGTACCCGGTGGCGCGCTCGGCGTCGTCGGCCCGAGCGATCGTCGCGCGACGACCGCCGAATGCGTCGGCAGCCGCCTTGAGGTCCACGTCCGCGTCGGCGGGAACGATCACCAGCCCGAGCGTCCCATCGACCGCGACCACGATCGTCTTGTAGACGCGGCCGGCGTCGAGCCCGAGCGCTTCGACGGCCTCGAGGGCGTAGCCCCGGCCACCCTCGTGCAGGCTCGAACGGGCGTCGTGCGCGTACTCGTGGACCGAGAAGCGGATCCCCGACCGGCGCGCGACGTCGATCGCTCGTGTTCCCCGCGCGCCCATGCGGGGCATTGTCGGGTATGCTCCGCGCGTCCGGCGGTTGCCGCCGCCTGCCGCGAGCACGCATCGAGCGGGCGCCGCGCCGGACCCCGGAACATGACGAGCCACGGCCGCCCGCGCGGTCGGAACGGAGCACCAGAACAACTTGGCATTCGCAGATCTCGGGCTCTCCCCCGACCTCCTCAGGACCGTCGAGGACGAGGGGTACACGGAGCCCACGCCCGTCCAGGAACGGGCGATCCCGATCGTCCTCGAAGGGCGTGACATCCTCGCCGCCGCGCAGACGGGGACCGGCAAGACCGCCGCGTTCACGCTGCCCATCCTCGACCGCCTTCGGCAGCACGCGAACACGTCGTTCTCGCCCGCGCGCCACCCCGTGCGCTGCCTCGTCCTGACGCCGACCCGCGAGCTCGCGGTGCAGGTCGCCGATTCGGTCAAGACGTACGGCCGCCGGGTGCCGCTCCGCTCCGCGGTCGTCTATGGCGGTGTTCCGCTCGATCCCCAGATCAAGGAGCTGCGAACCGGGATCGAGATCCTGGTCGCCACCCCGGGGCGCCTGCTGGACCTCGTGGGCCAGCGAGCGGCGAACCTCGGCCAGGTCGAGATCCTCGTCCTCGACGAGGCGGATCGGATGCTCGACATGGGCTTCATGCCCGACATCCGGCGGATCCTCGACCTCCTCGTCAGCCGCAGGCAGACGCTCCTGTTCAGCGCGACGTTCAGCGACGACATCAAGCGGCTCGCGGGCTCGATCCTGCGCAACCCGGAGACCGTCGAGGTGGCCCGCCACGGAACGGCCGCCGAGACCGTCCGCCAGCTCGTCTACCCGGTCGATCGCGACCGCAAGGAGGAGCTGCTCGCGCACCTGATCATCGAGGGCGACTGGCACCAGGTGCTGGTGTTCACCCGGACCAAGCTCGCGGCATCCCGGCTCGCGTCGTGGCTCGACCGGCACGGTGTGGCGGCGACGGCGATCCACTCCGACCGGGCGCAGAGCGACCGGACGAAGGCGCTCGAGGCGTTCAAGAACGGGGAGATCCGGTGCCTGGTGGCGACCGACGTCGCCGCCCGCGGCCTCGACATCGACGCCCTCCCGCACGTCGTCAACTTCGAGCTGCCGTGGAACCCGGAGGATTACGTCCATCGGGTGGGTCGCACCGGGCGCGCCGGGGCGACGGGCGATGCGATCAGCCTTGTGACGATCGACGAGGCCGATCTCCTCCGGGGCGTGCAGCGGCTGCTCCAGCGGGCGATCCCGTGGGAGGTCGCGTCGGGCTTCGAGCCGCATCAGCGCGACACCCGCCCGCTGCGCACGCCGCGTGGCGCTGCCGGTCCTTCCGCCGGTTCGAGCCGCCCGCGCGCCGGTGCCGGCAGCCGTGGCACGAGCTCCGGCGGGTCCGGCAGCCGGCGTCGTTCGCGGGTCGCCTAGCTCCCGTCCGCCAGCGCGAGCGATCCGCTCGTCTGGGGCTCAGCCGCGCGGCCGACGTCCATCCCCAGGCGCTCGCATGCGCGAGCGAAGGTGATCGCGTTCGCGGGCGCGCAGGCCCGAGGGTCGTTGTTGAAGTAGACCCACACCGGCGCGTCGGGTCCCCAGGTCTCACACAGGCGACGTGCCCATGTCGCCAGCGCGCGGTCGCCGTAGCAGGGACGGGGCGTGGCCGTCCCCTCGTGGAAGCGGAGATACGTCCACGACGTGGTGCGCCACAGCGGGCGGAGCGGCCCTCGCCGGTCAGCGAGGCACAGCGCCGCGTCGTGTCGCTCGAGCACCGCCCGGACCTCTTCGTGGTCCCAGCTCGGGTCGCGCACCTCCACGGCGACCCGCCAGCCTGACGGGAACCGCGCGAGCGTCCGGTCGAGGCGCCCGGCGTCCGCCCGGAACCGCGGCGGCAGCTGGACGAGCACGGGACCCAGCTTCGAGCCGAGGCCGCTCGCCCGTTCGACGAGGCGGTCGACGGCTTCCTCGGGGTCCCGCAGCCGTCGGATGTGGGTCAGGTACCGGCTCGCCTTGAGCGCCATCGTGAAGTCGTCGGGCGTCCGCGCCGCCCACGCCTCGAACGTCCGGCGCTCGGGGAGGCGGTAGAAGGCGTTGTTCGACTCGACGGTGTCGAACGCGGTGGCGTAGTGCTCAAGCCAGCGTCCCTGGGCGAGCCCCGGGGGATAGAACGGTCCGCGCCAGTCCCGATACTGCCAGCCGGAGGTGCCGATCCGCACGACCACGCGCGAACCTTCGGCCCCCGGCCGTCACGGCCGCGGCGCCGCCGTCAGCCCGCGGGCTTCACCGGCGCGACGATCCGGACGAGGCGCCGCATGAGGACGGCAGGGTCGTACGTGTTCTGGTTCGTGAGGATCGCGATCGAGATCCCCGGGCCGGACAGATAGCGCACCGTGTTCTGGAAGCCGAGGTAGCGGCCCGAGTGCCCCAGGGTCTGGTGTCCCCGGATCGTGACCATCTGCACACCGAGGCCGTACGTGACGATGGCGTGCATCGCGCGGGTGTACTTCGCGTCGTCGAGCATCTCGCGGTACGTCGCTGGCGAGAGCACGCTGCCCGAGCCCCATGCCTGCATCCACCGCGCGGCGTCCGTCGCGGTGCCCGCGATCGAGCCGGCGCCTCCCGCGGCCGTCACGACCGAGCGGAACGGCATCACCTCCGAGGGGGGCGCGACCGGCTTGAGCAGCGCGCCACTCGCGGTGCGGAACAGGCGATAGCCGCGTGCACCCTTCGCCTTCGGCTCCTCCACACCCTGGTACCACGCGGTCTCGAGCTGCAACGGATCGAGCAGCCGGGTCCGGATCTCCGTCGCCAGGGGATGGGTCGTGACGTGCTCCACGAGCTCGCCGAGCAGCAGGTAGTTGGTGTTCGAGTAGTCGTAGATCGTGCCCGGCTTCGGCCGGACCTTCGGCACGTACTTCCAGGTTCGCGCCGCCGGCCACGTCGCGTCCTTGTCGCGCTGGAGCGCCCGGTCGATCTTGCTGTTGCCGAAGAAGTCGGGGAGGCTGCTCCGGTGGTCGAGGAGCATCCGCACGGTGATCCGCCGGTCGAGGTGGTATGCGGGCAGGTACGTGGCGGCCCCCGCATCGAGCTCCACGAGGCCCTCGTCGACGAGCTGGAGCACCACGGCGGCGGTGAGGGTCTTCGACACCGAGGCGAACGGGAAGGCGGTCTCGGTCGTCATCGGCTGCCTGGCGGCGACGTCCGCGCGGCCCGACGCGCCGACCCAGCTCCGGCCGTCGTCCCAGACCACCGCCACGGACAGCCCGGGGATCCCCGTCTTCGCGCGGAACTCGTCGATCGCCTTCTGGAGCCGCTTCGCGGGAACGACGACGACGGCGGGCGAGGGCGGGCTGACGGTCTCCGCGGGCGCCGCGGTCGGCGCAGCCGGTTCCTCGACCGGGCTCGCGGTCGGACCGGCCGCGGCGGGCGATCCGGGTTCGGCCGACGGAGCCACGGTCGGCGCGTGCGTCGCGCCTGCCACGGCGACGCTGTCCGGACTCCGGTTGGGCGATGCGAACACCGCGGTGACGGCGAGGGCCACGGCGACCAGCGCAACCACCACGACGCCGGCGCCAGCGGGCGACCGGAGCGAACCGCGTGCGGTCTTCGTACTGCCCCGCGCCGGTGGACCGGGCCGCGTATCGCGACTGGCCCGTTGGCCGGCCGGACCGCGCATCCTCCGCGCGTGCGGCGTGCGCGCTTCGCTGTCGCGCTCGGTCGGCTCGTTCGGCATGATGATGAGACGATAGCGCGCACGGTCCTCGCGGGCATGCGACACGTGGACCACGCCGCGCTCCTCCCTCTGCCGACGACTGGATCCCCGATGCCCGACGACCGCTCCGCCGCGACGCTCATCTCGGAGGTCGGCCTCCTCGCCGACGGTCCGGTCCCGTGGGGCCGCCCGGTCCGGCACGGCCACCCGGGGGTGTTCGTGGTCGAGCTTCCGGCGGCCCTTCCGGCGCCGGGCCTCGACCTCGCCCTCGTCGGCAAGTGGCTGGAGCGCGTCCCCGAGCTGCGGATGGACGGGGCCCGTCCGGGCTCCAAGGAGCTGCTCGCGCGGCTCGCCGCCTTCTGGCTCCCGTCACAGCCGGTGCTGTTCGTCGGCTCGACGGCGGGATCGGTCGCCGCCCGAGTGGCCGCGATCGAGGCGACGGTTCCCGGGGACCGGAAGCCGGCGCCCTCGGCGTTCTGGCTCCACTTCCTTCGACGTCGCGCCGAGCTCCACGTCTGGTGGGCGGCGACATCGGCGCCCGAGGAATACGAGGACGCGCTGCTCGACGCGTTCGTCAAGGGCGTCCCGGAGGCCGAGCGATCGGCGCTGCCCGATCCGGCCGTGGTCCTGCCCTGGGCGGTGCTCCGATCCCCGTCCGGGCTGCGCAAGCCGACGGGCCTGACGAACCCGCTCCTCCCCGACCTCACGCCGCCGGCGCCGCCCCCGGTGACGCGGATCGTCGACCTGCCGGCCGCCGAGGCGGATGGTGCCCGAGATGAGGCGAAACGCGGCCGGCGGCCGGCACCCGGTCGCGGCGCAGGCCGGATCGCGTCGGCCGCGGCCTACGCGGCGCAGGGCTCGCCACGCAAGGCCGTGCCCGAGCCGCTCTCCCTGTCACCCGAGGGACTCGCCCGGCTCGAGGCCGAGCTCGCGTCGCTGGTCGCCCAGCGTCCCGACGTGATCAGGCGGATCGCGACGGCGCGCGAGCACGGTGACCTCAAGGAGAACGCCGAGTACCACGCCGCGCGCGAGGAGCAGGGGTTCCTCGAGGCGCGGATCAAGGCGCTCGAGGCGAAGCTGAAGCACGTCGTCATCGTCGCCCCGACGGTGCGCGGGGCGACCGTCGAGCTCGGCTCGCGCGTGCGCGTCGAGGAGGGTGGCGAGGAGTCCGTCCTCCAGGTCGTCTCGTCGGCCGAGGCGAACGCGCGCGAGGGCCGCATCTCGTCGTCGTCGCCCGTGGGCGCGGCCCTCCTCGGCCGAAAGGTCGGCGACGCGGTGACCATCATCACGCCCGGCGGCGAGATCAGGTACGCCGTGCTCGAGATCTCCTAGCCGCCGTCGGGACCGCCCGGCGGATCGACGTCAGCGCGGGTTCGGCCCGCGACGGCGACCACCGATCACGGAGCTCGCGACGAGCAGCGCGCCCACGCCGATCGCGGCAAACGGCAGGAGCTCCTCGAGGCCCGCGACCGGCGTCCCCGAGATCCCGACCACACCCTCGAAGAACAGGGCGAGCCCCACGAACAGCGCGAGCCCGATGAGCGTCGTCCGCACCCCGTCCCGGGCGAGGGCCCGGTCGCCTCGCGCCGCGCCGTACAGGAGCATCGCGACCCCGGGGGCGGTCGGGACGACGAGCGCCCACGCGTAGGCCCACGTCCCGTACGCGTCGTACGTCTCCTGGACCCACAGGATCAACCCGACGGCCGTGACGATCGCGCCCGGGATGGCGAGCCCGAGGCCGGCCCGCGGCGGGATGGCGAACGACGCCAGGAGCAGCACCAGCCCCGGCACGACGATCCACACCGGCCACGCGCTCGCGCCGACCTCGAAATCGGTCAGCCTCGTCAGCAGGAGGAACCCGCCGACCGAGACGAGCAGCACGCCAAAGATCAGTGCCGGCATGTTGTCCGGGACTGCGTTCGCCCGCGGGCGTCCGCGCGCCTCAGCATCCGAGGACGGCGCGAGGACGCCAGGGGACGGTGACGCGGGACGGGAGGGCAGGCTCCGCGGTGGAGCGGACGCGTCCGTCGACCCGAGAGCCGGAGGAGCCGGCGCGGTCGGCGGTGGCGGGGGCGCAGCCCCCGCGGGGGTCACGGGCGCGACTGGCCGCGTGTCGGGGTCGGGAACGGGGAGGTCGACGCGCGCCGTCGCGTCGTCGTGAGGGGTCGTCATGCCGTGCGCTCCGGACGGGGCACCATCCTACGACGCCCGCGGCGCCCGGGGGCCGGTGGGCGTGAACGCCGAACCGGCGGTCCCGATCGAGGGAACCGCCGGCTGGGGTGTTCAGGCGAGCGAGAGCCGGAGGCCGAAGACGCGGCGCGCCTCGGTCCGGCGGGGCTCCTGGCGATTGGTGCGTGCGGCCAGCCGCTCGTTCGATACCTCGCGTCGCATCTCTTCCTGCTTGCCGAGGACGAACTTGAGGTTCTGCGTGCCTTGCATGTCTGTCTGGTCTCCTTTCCCCGGCCGGCTGGTTGCCTTCCGGTAGGAAGATCATCGCCGGGCAGGGGCGGCGTGGAGACGGACGGAGATGCGCAAGCGGGCGGCCGAACGAACGCGACCGGGGTACGTCAACGTCGAGCGGCGGGCTACGTCAGATGACGAGGCGAGGGCGGGGACGGACGGGCCCGTCAGGTCCTCGGCTGGTCCGCGAGCTTGTGCTCGACCGCCCACAGCGCCGCCTGCGTCCGCGACGCCAGGCCGAGCTTGCCGAGGATGTTCGACACGTAGGTGCGCGCCGTTCGCTCGGTGATGAACAGCTCGGCTCCGATATCCTTGTTCGACATCCCCTGCCCCAGCAGCCGCAACACGTCCTTCTCGCGGTCGGTCAGCGGCTCGACGGGCTCGGGATCCTTCTTCGCGCGCATCCGCTGCGCGAGCAGCCGCGCGACCTGCGGGTCGAGGTGGACCTCGCCCGCGTAGGCGGCACGGATCGCCTGGGCGACCTCTTCGGCCTCCGCATCCTTGAGGACGTAGCCCGACGCGCCGGCCTCGAGCGCCGCGGTGACCTTCTCCTCCTCGATGAAGCTCGTCATCGTGACGATCTCCGTCTCGGGTCGCTCGGCCTTGATCCGGCCGATCGCGGTGACGCCGTCCATGTTCGGCATCAGCAGGTCCATGAGCACGACGTCGGGCTCGAGGCGGCGGGCCATCGCCACGCCCTCGCTCCCGTCAGCGGCCTCGCCGACGACCTCGATGTCGTCCTGCAGGTCGAAGAACACGCGCAGACCCATCCGGACGACGGAATGGTCGTCGACGATGAGCACGCGAATCCGGGAGTTCTCCTCCACGTGGCCTCCGTTCGGGAGCGGATGAGGGGCGCGGGACTGGGCGACGCTGGACGCGGTCGAGTCTAGCAAGGAAGGGCCCTCCGTCCGGTCAGGC
>DATFQL010000118.1:0-3538 GCA_035264305.1 Candidatus Limnocylindrales bacterium
GCCGTGGGGCGGCGGCGACGTCGTCGGGTTGGCGCATGACATCCGTCTCCCGGACGACCTCCGGTTCGGCGTGGTCACATCGCCGGCCGAGGTCCGCGAGCGCGTCCGCCGGCTGCTCATCGGCGGCGCGGACCTCATCAAGTGCATCGGGACGGGTGCCGTCCTGACGCGCGGCGGCGTGCCGGCCGCCCCGGAGCTGTCCGAGGACGAGCTCCGGGCCGCAGTCGATGAGGCGGCGAGTTACGGGGCCTTCGTCGCCGTGCACGCGCACTCGAACGAGGGGGCACTGCGAGCCGTCCGCGCCGGCGCACGGTCGGTCGAGCATGGATCGATGCTCACCGAGGACGCCATCCGGGCGATCGCGGACGCGGGCACGTTCCTGTCGGTCGACATCTATGACGGCGAGTGGGCGCTCGACCACGGCGTGGAGGAGCGCTGGCCCGCGGACACGATGCGCAAGCTCGCCGAGACGATGGAGACCGGCGAGGCTGCCTTCCGCCGCGCGATCGAGCTCGGCGTGCGGATCACGTACGGCACCGACAGTGGCGTCTATCCCCACGAGCTCGTGGCCAAGGGCCTCGACTCGTTCGTGCGCTGGGGGATGACGCCGGTGGGCGCGATCCGTGCGGCGACGACGGAGGCCGCGGCGTGCATGGGCTGGGACGATCGTGTCGGCACGCTCGCGCCAGGGCGGTTCGCGGATCTCGTCGCGGTCCAGGGCGACCCGCTGGCCGATGTGCGCACGATCGAATCGCCCGTCGTCGTGGTCAAGGGCGGACGCATCGTCGTGGACCGGCGCGCGATGTGAGCCGGCAGTTCGCCTCCCCGTCACGACAGGCGTCGGACGCAGCATCACGACGAACGTCGTACGCCCGTTGCCCTGGCGCGCCGTTACCATGCTGGAGCTATGCCAGCGGGGACGGGGGACGATCAGGGCCAGGTCAACGTGACCGCGCCTCGTCCGGCGCCCCTCGGCGTGAGCCGGGCCGCGAAGCTCGTTCCGCCCCGCGACCCGAACGGGACGCTCGACCGCCCCGAGCTGGAGGCGCGCCTCGACGCCGGGACGCAGCGCCGCCTGACGATCGTCACGGCCGGTGCCGGGTTCGGCAAGAGCACGCTTGCGTCGCGGGTCGCCCGGAACCGGAACGCGGCGTGGTACACCGTCGACGCGGTGGACCGCGACCTGGGCACGTTCGCGGCAGGGGTCGTCGCGACGCTCCGCCGGCTCGCCCCGGCGCTCCCCGAGGACCTCGCGACGCCGATCGCGACGGGCGTCGACCCGCGCGACGACGCCGAGGCGCAGCAGCGAGGCCAGGCCGCGGCGACGCTGGTCGCGGACGCGCTCCAGGAGGCGTGTGACGACGAGCAGCTCCTCGTCCTGGACGACTGCCACGAGATCGACGGCGCGACGGGCTCGTGGCGCTTCGTCGAGGCGCTCGTCCGCTTCGCGCCGGACACCCTGCACGTCCTGCTCGTGTCCCGCAACGACCCGCCGTTCGGCGTCGAGCGGCTCCGGGCGCAGGGCGAGGTGTCCGACATCGGCGGCGGCGCACTCGCGTTCACGACGCCGGAGATCGAGTCGCTCGTGTCGACCCTGCTGTCGGCCGACGTCGTGCCCCGCGACGCCGTCGCCGACGCCGCGAGCCGTATCTTCAGCGCCACCAACGGCTGGCCGGCCGCGGTGCGGCTGACGATCGAGGCGCTGCGGGCTGCGCCGGCCGGCGGCCGCGAGTCCGTGCTCGACCGCCTGCAACGCCCCGAGGGACCGCTGTTCGCGTACCTCGCCCAGGAGGTCGTCGCCGCCGCGTCGGAGTACATGCGAACGACGCTTGCCCGCGCGGTGCATTTCGAGCGCTTCAGCGGGCCGCTGCTCGAGGCCGCGGGCGTGGCCCACGCGACCCGCGAGCTGGAGGGGCTGGCGCGACGCGGCCTGTTCCTCCAGCCGCTCCCCGGGGACCCCGGCTGGTTCGCCCTCCACGGACTCATCCGGGAGTACGCGAAGGCGCGCCTGCCGCTGCCGGACGCGGACATCGAGGCGCTCCATCTTCGCGCCGCGGGCTGGCTCGAGCGGGAAGGCCGTCACGACGACGCGCTGGCGCAGCTCATCGCGGCAGCCTCGCTGGCCGACCTCGCGGCGTTCCTCGACCGGCACGCGCCGATGCTCGTCCTCGGCGGCTCGACGCGCGCGGTGACCGAGGCCGCCGCGATGCTGCCCGACGAGCTGCGGACCGCGCGGGTCGAGCGTGCGTGCGGCGAGGCGTACATGGTCCGGGGCGACTGGCGGAACGCGACGCGCTCGTTCACGCGAGCGGCCGGTAGCGGCGACCGCCTTGACCCGATGGCCGCGTGGCGGCTCGGGCTCGTGCACGGGCTGCGGGGGGCGTACGACGAGGCGCTCTCGATCTACGCCCGGGCAGAGCTGACCGGCGAGGATCCCGCGGAAGAGGGGCTCCTGTTCGCCTGGATGGCGTCGGCGCACTACCACCGGGGCGACGTCCGCGCGAGCGCGTCAGCCGCGGAGCGCGCACTCGAGCTGGCCGCGCAGTCAGGCGAGGCCCGCTCGCTCGCGGCGGCGCACACCGCGATGGGCATGAGCGCCGAGCTCGACCACGACTTCAACGCCGCGGCCCTCGCCTTCGACCGTGCCCTGCGGTACGCCGAGCAGGCGGGCGACGCCCTGCAGGAGGTCCGGATCCGCAACGCGCGCGGCGCGCTCGAGATCGACCGGGGTGACGTCACCACGGCGTTCGCGACGCTCGACCAGGCGGTCCGCCTGGCGGAGGCGGTCGGGTTCGCCTCGTTCCATGCCCGGGCGCTGGTCAACCGTGGCCGCGCCCACCAGGGGCTGGGCCGGTTCGAGGAGGCGCTCGCGGACTTTTCGGCAGCCCGCCGGATCTACGACCGCGTCGGGTCGCCGTCGGTCGCCTATCCGCTCGTCCGTGAGGGCAATCTCCACCTCCTGCGCGGTGACCCGCTCCTCGCCCGATTCGCGTTCGACAACGCCATCCGGGCTGCCCGCGGCGTCGGTGACGCGGAAGGGCTGGCGCCCGCGCTGGTCGGGCTCGCGCAGGTCGTGGTCCTCGACGAGCCCGATCGTGCGCGCGAGCTCGCCGCCGAGAGTGTCACGCTCGGGCGGGACATCGCGCCGCTCACGGTGCTGCTCGGGGCCGCACGCGTCCATGTCCAGCTCGGCGAGCGGGAGGCGGCGCGACGGCTCGCCCGGGAGGCGACGAACGTGGCGGCCGCCCGGCAGGACCAGCCGGGCTACGCCGCGGGCCTCGAGATCCAGGCGCAGACGACGGACAACCGGGGCGAGGCGGCCCTGCTGTGCGAGCGGGCAGCGGCCGTGTGGACCGAGGCCAACATCCCGTACGGCTACGCCCGGAACCGACTGATCCTGGCCTCGGTCGTCGACGGTGACCGCGCTCGGGCCGCGGCAGCGGACGCTGCGGCGACGTTCCGCTCGCTCGGCGCACGCGGACCCGCAAGCACGGCAACGGAGCTCATCGAGTCGCTCGATCGCGCGAGCCGGCCGGCG
>DATFQL010000119.1:0-10120 GCA_035264305.1 Candidatus Limnocylindrales bacterium
TCCGCCGTCATCACGGCGAAGATCGTCTCCGCGACGTCGAGCACCATCAGATTGACGTCCTCGAGCCGCTTGTCGATGTCGACGATCACGTAGTCGTACAGCCCGCCAAGGATCTCGAGAATCTGGTGCATGTGCGCGGCCGTGACGAGCTCCGCGGACTCGGGGCTCGGCGGCGCGAGCAGCAGGTCGACCCCGGAATCATGCGTCTGGACGATCGATTTCACGAGGTCCGCGTCCATCGCCGGCGCGCTGACGACGTCGACGATCCCCTTCCTGTCGAGGCCGAGGTCGAGGAACACGCGGTGGTCGCCGAACTGGAGGTTGCCGTCGAGGAGGCACACGCGACGGCCCAGCCCCTGGAGGGCGATCGCCGCGTTGATCGCGATCGTCGTCGTGCCGACGCCGCCCTTCGCGCCGTAGTAGGCGTGCACGCGGCCCATCGGCGGACGTCCCATGAGCGCCTCGCTGGGCGCGAAGCGCGCGATGAGCGACTTCATCCGCGCGAGGAGCTCGGCAGGGTGGAACGGCTTGATCAGGTAGTCGTCCGCGCCGGCGCGCAGCGCCCGGACCTTCTGCTGCACGTCGCGGTCCGACGTCAGCATGATGATCGGGACGTGCCGGCCCGCCGCTTCCTCGGCCCGGATCCGGGTCGCGACCTCGAACCCGTCGAGGCCGATCGGCGTGGCGTCGAGCAGGATCAGCGACGGGGACTCCTTGTGCCACAGCGCGAGTCCCTCGGCGCCGCCGGCCGTGACGAGGACCTCGTACCCCTCCTGCTTGAGGGTGTACTGGAGGAGTCGCTGGACGCTCGCATCGTCATCGACGACGAGGACCTTGCCGGCCATCCGACCTCCCGGGTCGACGTCGCTCCGTGGCGGGCGCGCTCGCCCGACCCCCGACGGCGTCGTGAGCAGCAGTATAGGGTGGGCGACCCCGAGGATCGGCCGCCCGATTTACGAGCCGGCGGTTCCCGGTCCCGTGCCTCCTGCGGGGGCGGGCGGGCCTCCCGGGGCACCGCCGAGCGCGGCGCCGCCGGCCCGTCCGACGCTCCCGCCCTTCGCGAGCCCCTCGCCGACGTACCCGCCGATCCGCTCGGCGAGCCGGGTGAACTCCGTGGGGATCACGTACTTGGTCGACGGGCTCGCGCCGATCGCCTTGAGCGTGTCGAGGTACTGGAGGGTCATCGTCTTCTCGTCGATCCCCGACGCGGCGCTGTAGATCCGCTCGAGGGCCTGGCTGAAGCCCTCGGCGCGGAGGATCGCGGCCTGGCGTTCGCCCTCGGCCTTGAGGATCTCGGACTGCTTCTGGCCCTCGGCGACGTTGATCGCCGACTGCCGGGCGCCCTCGGACTCCGTGATCACCGCGCGCCTCGTCCGCTCGGCCGACAGCTGCCGGTTCATCGCGTCCTGCACGTCCCGCGGCGGCGTGATCTCGCGGATCTCGACGGTCGTGATCTTGCCGCCCCACCGCTCGGTCACCTCGTCGAGCTTGGTCCGCAGGACCTCGTTGATCTGCTCGCGCTTGGACAGGACGTCGTCGAGCAGGATGTCGCCGATGACCGCGCGCAGCGTCGTCGTCGCGACGCCCTGGAGCGCCCCCGGAAAGTTGGCGACGTTGACGACGCTCCGCAGCGCGTCGGCGATCCGCCAGTAGATCAGGAAGTCGACGTTGATCGGCGCGTTGTCCTTGGTGATCGTCGTCTGGCTCGGGACCTCGATGAACTGCTCGCGCATGTCGACCTTCACAGGCCGGTCGACGACCGGGATGAGGAACCGCAGGCCCGGTCCGCGCACGAGCCCCTCGTTCGTCTTGCCCAGCCGGAACACCACGAGCTGCTCGTACTGCTGCACGACCCGAACAGACAGGTACAGGATCACGAACAGCACGACGACGACGAAGGCGACGATCGCGAGTACGAGGGCGAGCTCCATGAGTCCTCCGGTGATCAGGTGCGGTCCGCCGGCAGGGGTGCCGGCGCGACGGGTTGCGGGATGGCGGCTGTGGCGTCAACCGGCTCGACGATGGCCACGAGGCCGTCGAAGCCCGCGAGCCGGACAGGCGTGTCGCGGTCGAGCGGCCGCTCGTCGGCGGTTCGCGCGCTCCACGTCTCGCCCGCCAGGTGCACCGTGCCCAGCGGCACGAGCGGCGCCTGGACGACGCCGGCCGACCCGAGCGGAACCGGTGAGCCCACGGACCCTGCAGGGGCAGCCATGTGCCGGGTGCGGATCGCGGCCAGCGTCAGGAGCCCCATCAACACGGCGGTGGTCACGGTCGCGGTGACGATGAGCGGCGTCGCCACCTGGACGACGGGGAGGGTCGGATCGCCACCCGGCTCGGTGTACAGCGCGGACGCCCCGAGCGCGAAGCAGACGATCCCGCCCGCCGTGAGCAGGCCGTGGCTGACCACCTGGGTCTCGAGGACGAACAGGACGAGGCCGAGCCCCACGAGCAGGAGCCCCGCGACGTTGAGCGGCAGGCTCCCGAACCCGATGAACGCCAGCAGGAGCGCCATCGCGCCCAGGATCCCGGTCACGAAGTTCGGGTTCTGGAGCTCGAACAGGAGCCCGTACAGCCCGATCGTGAACAGGATGAACGCGATATTCGGGTCGCTCAGGAGATGCAGCAGCGACTGGAACGCGTTCATCCCGGTCTCGGTGATGACCGCGTCGGCGAGCTCGAGGGTTTGCGGGGCGCCGTCGACGACGACCTCCTCGCCGTCCGCCTGCTCCAGGACCGCGTCGATGTCCCGCGCGATCCCGTCCACTGCGCCGGCCGACACCGCGGCGCTCGCAGGGTAGCTCTGCGCGTCGGCCACCGTGGACACGGCCCACTCGACCGGCCGGCCGCGGACCTCGGCGATCGCGGTCACGTTCGCGATCGCGTCGTTGCGCACCTTGTCGCCGAGCGTGCCCGGGATGTCGTCCCCGGTGCTGCTCACCGGGGCCGCCGCGCCGATGTTCGTCCCGGGTGCCATGTACGAGAGGTTCGCGGCGAGCGTGATGAACGTCCCCGCGCTCGCCGCACGTGCACCCGCCGGGGCGACCCACACGATGACCGGGACGTCGGCCTCGAGGAACGCGCTCGTGATCCGCTGCGTCGCATCGAGGCTGCCGCCCGGCGTGTTGAGCTCCACGACGACCGCCGCGGCCCCCTGGGACGCCGCCTTCGCGACGCCTTCCTCCAGGTACGTGGCGAGGACCCCGTCGACCGTGCCCGTCGCCGTCAGGACGACGACCGAGGGCTGCGCGCCACGGGCGGCACCGGCAGCCACGACGAGCAGCACGCCGAGCAGCGCGAGCGTGCGAGCGAGCCGGATCAGGATCGGGTGCGACTGGATGGCCATGTGACCTTCCCCGAGTATCGCACCGCCGGCTCCGCCCCGGGCGCGAGACGCGTTCAATTGTGGGGCGGTGAGGGACCCGCGGCAGCCTCAGGACCCGTCGACCGCCCGCTGCGTGAGCGCGTCGAACACAAGCCGGCTCCACGTCTCCATCGAGTCGCGGACCGCCGCAACCTCGTCGGTGGAGGCGAACGACCCCTCGAGCTTGTCCGTCTCGCGGATCGCGACCGGCCGGCCGGCCGCATCCGCGGCGAACACGACGCCGAGGTGCACCTCACCGACCGGAGTCGTGTCGTCGTTGAGGAGCCCGACGGGCTCGAACGCCGGCTCGAAGCCGGCGACGACCTCCTCCGACCACTCCCGCCGGAGCCCGCCCTCCACGTCGCCGTCGCCCGGGTTCAGGTGGCCACCCACGCCGATCGACCACAGGTCGTGGAGCCTCGCATCACCGCCGGCGCGCGTCCGCCGCATGAGGAACCACCGCTCGCCGTCCCGCAACACCAGGTACGGGATGACCTGCTTGTGGGTCGGGTCCTCCTCGGCATCGCCGCGGCGCATGAAGAAACCCTTCTCCCTGACGACCTCGAGCACGTCGGCCAGCCCGTCCCGGCGCACGCCCAGCCACCCGTTGCCCGGGACCACGGACGCACGCGGGACGACGAGGACCTCCTCGTCGGGACTCCTCACTACTCGCCGCCCGCCGCGTCGGCGTCCCGGACGCCCTGCCCATCGGCGGGGTCGCCCGCGAGGAGCCGCGCCCTGGCCGCGGCGAACCGTTCGTGGAGCACCGGCTCGTCGGGGCCGTCGCGCCCCTCGAGCAGCTCGATCCACTCGTCGATGGCCGAGCGGACGGCGCGGAGGCGCGCGGCGATCGGACCCGCGTTCGTCGCCGCGATCCCGGCGCCCATCGTTGCGTCCCCGCGCGCGAGCCGCGTCATCGACGTCCAGCCGCCCGCGGCGAGGGCCTCCGCCCAGGCCCAGTCGTGGCGCGGCGCCTGTCCCGTCCCTGCGACGGCCTCCACGAGCGCCGCCGAGACGACCAGCGGCATGTGGCTGACCGCCGCGACGTACGAGTCGTGCGCCTTCGCATCCAGCGTGAACGGGTTCGCCCCGCACGCGGCGGCAAGCGACTGGACGCGCGCGACTGCGTCCGCATCGGCGCGCCCGGGCACGACGACCCACGGACGGCCGCGGAACAGGGTCGCGTCGGCCGAGCCGAAGCCCGTCGTCTCGCGGCCCGCCATCGGGTGCCCGCCGACGAACCGGATCCCGAGCGTCGTCGCCTGGTGGACGATCGACGCCTTGGTCGAGGCCGTGTCCGTCACGACGGCGTCCGATCCGAGGAATGCGGCGACAGGCCCGGCGAGCTCGTCGAGCAGCGCGAGGCACTCGGTCGGCGGCGCAGCGAGGACCACGATGTCGGCGCCGTCGACCGCGGCCTCCAGCGTCCCGGCCGCCGCGTCGATCGCGCCCGCCGCGAGGGCCGCGCGGGGACCGGCGCCACGGGGCGTCCAGGCGGTGGTCGACCAGCTCCCGTCAGGCGCCGCCCGAAGCGCACGCGCGATCGATCCGCCGATCAGCCCGAGCCCGAGGAATGCGACGCGCATGGGACGATTATCAGGGTCGGTCGCATCGCGCGGCGGCGCTAGACTGGATCCCGAGTCACCAACCCGCCTGCCCCGGGTGACGGACCCGGGCGCGTGCGTGATGCAGCGAGGCAACCGTGTCGCCTGCCGACCCGCAGGGAGGCGCACCGCAAGACGTGCGCTTCCCCGCCCGCCCCTCCGCCCCTCGCCCGATCCGGGTCCTGCTCGTCGACGACCACCGCCTGATCCCCGAATCGCTCGCCCGGGTCCTCGGGGCCGAATCGGACATCCGGATCGTCGGGATCGCAGGCAGCGTCGCCGAGGCGAAGGAGCTCGCCGCCCGCGAGCCGCTCGACGTCGTGCTCATGGATTACCGGCTGCCCGACGGGACGGGGGTTGACGCCACCCGGGCGATCAAGGCGCGCTGGCCCTCGTCGCGGATCGTCATGCTCACGGCCGTTGACGACGACGAGACGCTGCTCGAGTCGATCCAGGCAGGAGCCGACGGCTACCTCACCAAGGACCAGGCGCTCGAGGATGTCGTGCGGACCGTTCGAGCGGCGTATGCGGGTGCGACGCTGCTGCCCCGCTCGGTCATCGTGACGATCGCTCGGCGCGTCGCGGACGCCCGAGAGCGGCAGGGGGAGCGGCTGCCCGTCGAGCAGCTCACGCCCCGCGAGCTCGAGGTGCTCCGCGCGCTCACCGACGGCCTCTCGACGCCCGAGATCTGCCAGCGCCTGTACATCACGCCCAACACGCTGCGGACCCACGTCCAGAACATCATGGGCAAGCTTCACGTGCACTCGAAGCTCGAGGCCGTGGCGTTCGCGCTCCGGCACCGCCTCGTCGAGCCGCCGCGCGCGGACTGACTCGAGGAGTTACTGGTCGGGCGCCCGCCGCCGCAGGACACGCCGCTCGGAAGCGCGTCGCTCCGGGCTTCCGGGGGCCGGCCCGGGGTCGTCGGGCGGGTTCTGGCGCCTGACCACCTTGCGCCGGTCCACCTGCCGTCGCTCCGCCTCGAGGAACGCCCCGCATCGTGGACACCGCCGCTCCTCGGCGAACAGCGCCTCGACCGGCGCGACCGTGTAGATCTGACGGCCGCACGCGCGGCAGGCGAGCTTCGACACGGCGCCATCGTATCGGGGCGCGTCGGGGGTCTGGGGGTCCATCCGCCACCCGGCCGATCCCGATTACGGTCGATGAGGGATGCGACCGCCGGCGGGAGACGAGGATGATCGCGCCGGCGCGCCGATCCGGCGCCCCGGTCACACGGGCAGGTGGCCGCGGCGGGTCGTTCCATCCCCTGGAGCGACCCGCCTTTGGATTTTTTGGGGCGGGAATCAGCTAGATCTGCGGCAATCCGGCGAGCGCCGCCTGGACCTTCGCCTCCGGGTACTCGTAGTCCTCGAGCGCGCCCGAGAGGTGTCGCTCGTACGCCGACAGGTCGAAGTGGCCGTGGCCACACAGGTTGAACAGGATCACGCGGGGCTCCCCTGCCTCCTTGGCCGCGAGTGCCTCGTCGATGGCCACCTTGATCGCGTGTGTCGGCTCCGGTGCCGGGAGGATTCCCTCCGCCCGCGCGAACGCGACGCCAGCCTCGAAGGATGCCCGCTGATGCACGCTCGTGGCCTCGATCACGCCCTGGTCCTTGAGCAGTGACACGAGCGGGCTCATGCCGTGGTAGCGGAGGCCCCCGGCATGGATCGGCTCCGGGATGAAGTCCGACCCGAGTGTGTGCATCTTCACGATCGGCGCCATCTTTCCCGTGTCCCCGAAATCGTAGGCGTAGATGCCCCGGGTGAGGCTGGGCGCCGCCTCCGGCTCGGCAGCGATGACGCGGTATCGCGCTTCGCCACGGAGCATCCGCCCGATCCACGGGAAGCTGAACCCGGCGAAGTTCGAGCCGCCGCCCGCGCAGCCGATGAGCACGTCCGGCTCCTCGCCCGCCAGCTCCATCTGCTCGATCGTCTCGAGCCCGATCACCGTCTGGTGAAGCAGGACGTGGTTGAGCACCGAGCCCAGCGAATATTTGGTGTCGTCCCGCGTCGCGGCGTCCTCGACCGCCTCGCTGATCGCGATCCCCAACGATCCGGGCGAGTCCGGGTCCCGGGACAGGACGGAGCGCCCGTAGTTGGTGGTGAGGCTCGGGCTGGCGACCACCTCGGCGCCATAGGTCTCCATCAGCATCCGGCGGTACGGCTTCTGGTCGTAGCTCGCCCTGACCTGGTAGACCTTGACCTCGATGCCGAACAGGGCGCCAGCGAATGCGAGGGCGCTGCCCCACTGCCCTGCGCCGGTCTCGGTCGCGATGCGCCTCGTGCCCTCCTGCTTGTTGTAGAAGGCCTGCGCGATGGCGGTGTTCGGCTTGTGCGACCCGGCCGGGCTGACGCCCTCGTACTTGTAGTAGATGTGCGCCGGCGTATCGAGCGCCTGCTCGAGGCGGTGCGCCCGGTGCAGGGGTGAGGGTCGGTACAGCGCGTAGGCATCCCGGACCGGCTCGGGGATCTCGATCTCGCGCTCCGAGCTGACCTCCTGGAGGATCAGCGCCATCGGGAACAGCGGCGCGAGGTCGTCGGGACCGATCGGCTGGTGCGTCCCCGGGTGGAGCGGCGGTGGTGGCGGGGTCGGCAGGTCGGCCGCGATGTTGTACCAGGCTCGCGGGATCCGGTCCTCGTCGAGGACGAACTTGGTCCGGCGTGAGGTGCTGACGGCCATCGCGCGAGTCTCCGGTGACGGGTGGCAGGGTCCGGGCAGCCTAGCTCCTCTCGGAGCAGACGATCAACCCGCCCGTGGCCCGAGCACGACCGTCTCGACCGCGTCATGACGTGGTGGCCCGGCACCCAGGATGCTGCGGTACAGCACGACCTGTTCCGCGCGAAACTCACTCGCCCAGCCGGCGGCCGCCGCCTCCAGCGCCTGGGCGGCGAGCCCGGCGTCGCGGATCGACGCGGCGTCCGTCCGGGCGACCGTGAGATGGGGCGAGAAGGGGCGCGCTTCCGGGGACCAGCCGAGCTGCACGAGCGCGCCCGTGAGTGAACGCTCGAGCCCGGCGAGGGGGTCGCCGCCGTCCGAGATCCCGAGCCACAGCGCCCTGATCTTGCGGCCGTGGGCCGGGAACGCACCGGCTCCCGCGAGCCGCACCTCGAACGCGTCGGCATCGCCGACGGCCTCGCGGACGACCCGCGCGACGGCGGGGACGACCTCGGGCGGCGTGTCGCCGAGGAAACGAAGCGTGACGTGGAGCGTCTCGGGCCGCACCCAGCGCGGCGAGCGATCGAACGCCATGGCGCGCACGGGAGCGAGGAGCGCGCCGACGGCCTCGCGTGTAGGCTCCGGGATCGGGATCGCGACGAACAGGCGATGCGGGCCGTCAGCCACCCTGCTCGCGCCGGAAGCGCTCGCGATCGGCCTCCAGCACCTCGCGCGCCCGGCCCTGGTCGCGCCATCCGACGACGTCGACCTCCTTCTCCTCGAGCAGCTTGTACGTGTTGAAGAAGTGCTCGATCTCGACGAGACGGTGCGGGCGCACCTGGTCGAGGCGCTCGATGTGCTGCTGGTGAGGGTCGCCGATCGCGACGCACAGGGTCTTGAAGTCGAAGCCCTTCTCGTCGCGCATCTCCAGCCCGCCGATCGGGCGTGCCCAGACACGGCAGCCCGTGAAGGTGGGCTCATCGATCACGAGGAGCGCGTCCGTGTGGTCGCCGTCGTCCGCCCGGGTCCCCTCGATGAAGCCGTAGTCGAAGTTGTAGAACACGGCCGACGACAGCACGCGATCCAGGCGGTAGACGCCCGCCACCTCGTCGTACTCGTACTTGTTGCGACTGCCGCGCGGGATCTCGACGACGATGTCGACGATGTCCGGAAACGCGTCGAGGTAGCCGCTCGTCATGGCCGCACTCTACAGGCGCGCCGGCCGCTAGTCGTTGTAGAGCCGCTCCTCGATCAGCTTCTCCTGCACCGTCCGACCGTTGGGGTCGAAGCAGGAGAACTCGAAGTGCTTCTCGTACTCGAGGTCCACGGCATCCTGGCCGCCGCGGTTCTTCTCCACCGAGACGATCACCCAGTCGCGGAAGCGCTGCGCCTGGTACGGGTTGAACTCGATGTTGACCTTGGCGACGATCTGGTACTTCTCGTTGAGGATCAGGATGATGTCGGCCTCGTAGTTGATCGCCGACGAGCCGCGGAGGTGGTAGTTCCGCAGCCGCGACGCCTTGAGGCCCTCCTTGTCCGCGGCGACGATCGCGATCATCGGCACGTCCTCGGTCAGCGCGATGTCCTTGAGCCCGTTGATGACGTACGTCACCTTCTCCGACTCGTTCGGCGGCTCGGGGATCACCGGGACCTTCTGGAGGTAGTCGACGACGACCAGCAGGCGCCGGTCGCCGGACAGCTCCTTGTGCTGGCGGATGAGGTCTCGCATGCCGTCGATCGTCGACGCGGTCTGCGTTCCGCGGAGGAGGAACAGGTTCTGCCCGTAGCGCGCGATCCGGTCGAGCGACGGGCGAAGCCTCGGGTTCGAGGCGAGCTGCGCCGCTCCGCCGCCCTCGGCCATCCACGTGCCGAGGATCTCCTTGCGGACGTCCTGGATCTTGATTGCGCCGGTCTTGTGGGGAAGGTGCGCCAGCGCCGATTCCGCGGCGATCAGCCGGTTGAGCAGGTACAGCTCGTCATGCTCGAAGCAGATGTAGAGGACGTTCGCCTGGCCGCCCGACGCGACGTTGCGCGCCATCTGCATGGCCATCGTCGTCTTGCCGGTCCCCTGCGCCCCGCCGATGAGCAGGAGCTCGCCGGCGCGCATCCCGCCGCCGATCGTCTTGTCGAGCGGCGTGAACCCGAGCGGCACTGGCTGGTATTCGCCGACCCCTCCGCTGGTGACCTTGTCGTTCAGGTCGACCAGCACCTCGATCGCCGAGCGTGGCGCCATGCTCCCGTTCGGGCCGTCCAGCCGCCACTCGGCCTTCGGCATCGCCCCCGTCTCGATCGTCACGTTTCTTGTCGTCCTCCGCCCGGTGATCGGTCTGTGGCGCATGCTAGCACCGCGATTCGTGGTGCCAGTGACCCGATGGTCCCGCCCTGGTGCAGGTACGCGGGCGCGGGTGCGACCCTCGCGGGCGTCAGGTGGGCGACTGGCCCTCGCCGGGGATCGCCGCGAGCTCGTCCCACAGCCGCACGATCACCCGGGTGCCGCGCTCGA
>DATFQL010000120.1:0-2736 GCA_035264305.1 Candidatus Limnocylindrales bacterium
TGTGGCCACGAGGTCCTGCTCCACAAACCGGCCCTCGCGCTCGAAGCGCTGGCCGGCTTCTACCGGTCCACCGAGGCCGTCGCGGCGAGCCGGGCGGTCGTGCCGCCACGCGACGCCAGTCGGGTCACCCGGCGCGCGCCCGGCGCCCGATCGTCGGCACGCGGCACGACGCCGGAATCGGCGACACCCGACACGGACTGGCTGAAGGAGGCCGCGCGATGACCGACGATGCGGGGCGATCGGTCGTCAGCGTGGCGTTCCCCGCAGGCGCGCCGGCGCGTGACGGCGTCGCGCTCCTGACCCTCAACCGCGCGGAGGCGCGCAACGCGCTGTCGTTCTCGCTGCTGAACGATCTCGACCACGTCCTCGCGGTGCTCGACGACGACGAGGGGTGCCGGGCGATCGTCATCACGGGGGCCGGCGAGCGCGCGTTCGCCGCCGGCGCCGACATCGGCGACCTCGCCGGGTCGTCGCGGGAACAGCTCCGGCGCGACGACCCGTTTGCCGTGGTGGATCGCGTCGGCCGCCTCCGGACGCCCGTGATCGCCGCCGTCCGCGGCTATGCGCTCGGTGGCGGCTGCGAGCTCGCGCTGGCGTGCGACATCATCGTCGCGGGCGACGACGCCGTGTTCGGGCAGCCGGAGGTGTCGATCGGCGTCATCCCGGGCGCCGGCGGGACGCAGCGGCTGGCCCGCGCCGTCGGACGCGCCCGCGCGATGGACCTCGTCCTCACCGGCCGCCAGCTGCGTGCGGCCGACGCCGAGCGGATGGGCCTCGTGTCCGTCGTGGTGCCGCCCGGCGACGTGCTCCCCGCAGCGCTCGATCGCGCGGCCGCCATCGCGGCGCTCCCCGTCGAGGCCGTGCGCGCGGCGAAGGCCGCGGTCAACGCCTCGCAGCAGCTGCCGCTCGACGAGGGGCTGCGGTTCGAGCGCGACCGGTTCGAGGCACTGTTCGACACCGAGGACCAGGGGGAGGGGATGGCCGCGTTCCTCGAGAAGCGGCCGGCGGTCTGGCGCCACCGCTAGATTCCTGGCGTCACCGCGCGGCTTCGTCCGGGAGCGCCGGGCGGACGACCACGAGATACGTCTTGCCGTCCGGCCCCTCGAGCGGGAACGGTCCGCCGCTCCCGCCCGGCACGACGCCGACGGCATCGGCCTCGGGCGGGGTCAGGACGTGGCTGGTGAAGCCGAACGGGTCCTCGGGCGGGGGCTTCGCGAACGCGGCCGGGCGCGTATCGGGCCAGGGCCACGGTGCCGCGGTGACGCCGGGCGCCGGCTCCGTCTCGGCGAGGATGGCGACGGACGAGGTGGCGACGTAGTCGGCGTCGGTGGGGATCGCGACGAGGCGGTCGACGAGCCGGGCGAGCGCCGTCAGGACGGGCAGGTCGGGGCCGGGCTGGGGCTCGAGGCTGAGTCCCGCAGCCTTGATCCGCTTGTCGACGCCGCCGGCGTGGAGCTCGATGACGGTCGTCGGCACGTCCATCACGAGGACCGGAAACTCCTCCTTCGCGATGCCGACCTTCCCCTCGACGAGCGCGTTCCGGAGCACCGCCTGCAACTCGTCCTCGGTCAGGCGCGTCTCGCGCAGGACCTCGACCGGCAGCCCGTTCACCCCCACCTGGCCCTTGGCGGCCTGCGCGGCCGACGAGACGACCACCCGCCCGTCACCGTACAGCGTGAACCGCGGCACCCGTGACATGACGGCCTCCATCATCATGAAGCCGCCCTCCTCGCCCACGCGCAGCACGACGTCGGTCGCCGCGCTCGGGTGATCGATCGCGCCGGCCGCAGGGCTGGGCGACGGGCCGCTCGTGCCCGTTGGCATGGGCGACCCGACGCTGGACGGCCTCGCCGTCGCGCCGGCACACGCGCCGACGAGCACGGCGAGCAGGAGGAGCGAGAGCGCGGCGGGCACGCGCGGGTGTGACAGCATCGGCATGGGGCCCGGGACGCCGGTCGGCGATACCGGGTTCCATCGTCGTCCCATGCCACAATCGGGGCATGGCCCGAGACCTGCACCGACCCCTGCGCGAGGCGTGGATCGTCGACGCCGTCCGCACCCCGATCGGGCGGTACGGCGGCGCGCTCGCGTCCGTCCGGCCGGACGACCTGGCCGCCGTCGTGCTTCGGGCCATCGTCGATCGGACCGGCGTCGACCCGTCGGTCATCGAGGACGTGATCCTCGGCTGCGCGAACCAGGCCGGAGAGGACAACCGCAACGTCGCCCGGATGGCGGCGCTGCTTGCGGGGCTCCCGGTCGAGGTGGCGGGTCAGACGGTCAACCGGCTGTGCGGCTCGGGGCTGCAGGCGATCAACGCCGCCACGCATGCCATCGCGGCCGGAGACGGCGACGTGTTCATCGCCGGCGGGGTCGAGTCGATGACGCGCGCACCGTACGTCATGCTCAAGCCCGAGGCGGGGTACGAGCGCGGCGGCCGGTCCATGGAGGACAGCACGCTCGGCTGGCGGTTCGTCAACCCGCGGATGCAGGCCGCATACCCGCCGATCTCGCTTGGGGAGACCGCCGAATGCGTCGCCGACCAGTGGACGGTGTCGCGCGAGCGCCAGGACGCCTTCGCTCTCGAGAGCCAGCGACGCGCCGCGGCGGCGATCGCCGAGGGACGGTTCGACGGGCAGATGGTCCCGGTCGAGGTGCCCGGGAAGAAGGGCGCAACGACCGTCGTCGACCGTGACGAGCATCCTCGCGAAACGTCGATGGAGGCCCTGGGCGCCCTGC
>DATFQL010000121.1:0-7908 GCA_035264305.1 Candidatus Limnocylindrales bacterium
CGGGGCGACGATGTAGTACGTGGCGAGGCCGTAGTCGGTGTGCGGGAGGCTCACCTCCTCGACCGTGGCGCCCGCCGCCTCGATCGCCGCGACCGCCTCGCGGACGCGAGCCTCGACGCCCGGCTCCATGCCGGCGACGAAGTACTCCTTTGGCAGCCCGAACCGCCTGCCGCGCAGCCACGCGGCGGCCTCGTCGTCGGAGGCGGGCAGCTGGAGCAGGTCGTCCGGCACCGCGACCGGGGCGCTCGTCGAGTCGCGCTCGTCCCGCCCGGCGATCGCGTGGAGCAGCGCCGCGGCGTCGCGCGCGTCGCGGGCCAACGGGCCGATCTGATCGAGGCTGCTGGCAAAGGCGATGATCCCGTACCTCGAGACGCGGCCGTACGTCGGCTTCATGCCCACCGTCCCGGTGAGCGCCGCCGGCTGGCGGATCGATCCTCCCGTGTCCGTGCCGATCCCGAGCGGTGCGTGGAACGCCGCGACACTTGCCGCAGATCCGCCCGACGAGCCGCCGGGCACGCGGTCGAGGTCCCACGGGTTCGCGGTCGGCCCGAAGGCGGAGTGCTCGGTCGACGAGCCCATCGCGAACTCGTCCATGTTCGTCTTCCCGAGGATGACCGCGCCGGCGTCGCGGAGGCGCTCGGTGATGTGGGCGTCGAACGGCGCCCGGTAGCCCTCCAGGATGCGCGACCCGGCCGTGCACTGGCCGCCGCGGACCGAGACGAGGTCCTTCAGCGCGACCGGCATGCCGAGCAACGGGTGCAGCGCCTCGAGTGCGGCGGGCCCGTCCGCGCGTGCCGCGGCGACGCGAGCGTCCGCCGCGTCGGCCTCGCCGAGGGCCCGATCGCGGTCGAGCGTCAGCCAGGCGTGGAGCCCGCGATCCGTGCGCTGCGCGCGGGCCAGGTGTGCGTCGGTGATCTCGCGCGAGGTCGTGTCGCCGGCACGCAACCGCGCGGCGAGGTCGTGCGCGAACGACTCGGTGAGGGCATCGGCCTCGGCGGCGGTCATCCGCTCGGTCACTCGCCGCCGAGGATCGCCGGCACGACGAAGAAGTCGCCCTCGCGCGCCGGCGCGTTCGCGAGGACCTCCGACGGGGGCATCGACGGCCGGGCGACGTCGTCGCGCAGGATGTTCTCGAGCTCGATCGTCTGCGCCGTTGGCAGGATCGCGTCGGTGTCCAGCTCGGCGAGTCTCTCGTACTGGTCGAGGATGTGGTTGAGCTGCCCCTCGAGACGCCCGAGCTCGTCTTCGGTCAACCCGAGGCGTGCGAGGTATGCCACGTGCTCGACGTCGGCGCGGGTGAGGGCGGGCATTGCCCGATGATACGCGCGCGACCGCAGCGGGGCGGTACAGGCAGACGGGCTTCGCCTCCCTACCCGTGCGGGTGCGGCACGTCGAGTTCGTGCGCGTGCGGGGTGATCATCGGGTCGGGCACGTGCACGGCACCGGCGCCCGCGTGGAGGTGTGCGCTGCCGAGGAACCGGGCGAGGAACACGCGGGTCCGCTCGTCGCGTGGGTGCTCGATCACCTGCTCGGGCGGCCCGATCTCCAGGAACTCACCCTGCTCGAGGTGATAGACCCGATCCGCGGCCTCCCGGGCGAACTGCATCTCGTGGGTGACGACGATCATCGTCCGTCCCTCGTGCGCAAGCTCCTCCATGACCTTGAGCACCTCGCCCACGAGCGACGGGTCGAGGGCCGAGGTTGGCTCGTCGAACAGCAGGACCCGGGGTTCCATCGCCAGCGCCCTCGCGATCGCGACCCGCTGGCGCTGCCCGCCGGACAGCCGGGCCGGGTACTCGTCGCGCTTGTCGATGAGGCCGACCTTCTCGAGGTATCGCTCGCCGATCTCGACGGCCTGCGCGCGTGCGAGCCCCTTGACGTGCACGGGCGCCTCGGTGACGTTCCCCAGCACCGAGAGATGCGGGAACAGGTTGAACTCCTGGAACACCATGGAGGCGCGGAGCCGCAGCTGGCGGACCCGCTCTAGGTCGGCCCGGCTGTGTCGACGGATCGGCGAGGCCGCCACCTGGACGTCGTCGATCATCACCGTGCCGGCGCTCGGCTCCTCGAGGAAGTTGAGACAACGCAGGAACGTGCTCTTGCCTGACCCGGACCGCCCGAGGATCGTGATCGTCTCGCGCGGGTAGACCGTCATGGAGCAGCCACGGAGGACGTGGCTGGCCCCGAAGAACTTGTGGATGCCCACGGCGCGCACGACCGGCGGCGCGCCGGTGGGCACGAGGGAGCCGGGGACCTCGCGGGGGTCGATCTCGTCCGAGTCCGCGACCGCGGGTGCCGCGCTCATGCAGGCCGCCGATCGCCGATGGCCATCCGGCGCTCGAGACGGTGCTGGAGGATCGAGAACAGGATCGTGAGCACCCAATAGACCATCGCCGCGACGAGGATCGTCTGCATCGACTGGAAGGTCGGGCGGCCGATCGTCTGCGCGCGCCACAGGATCTCCTGGACGCCGATGACCGAGACCAGCGACGAGTCCTTGAGCATCGCGATGAAGTCGTTGCCGATGGCAGGCGTGACGATCCGGAACGCCTGCGGGACGATGACGCGCCGGAACGTGGTCCGATCCGTCATCCCCAGCGAGTAGGCCGCCTCGGTCTGGCCGTTCGGCACCGCCTGGATCCCGGCGCGGAAGATCTCGGTCATGTATGCCCCGTAGTTGAAGCCCAGGGCGAGGATGCCGGTCGGCAGCGCGGGGAGGACGATGCCGGCCTGCGGCAGGCCGAGGTACAGGAACAGGATCTGGAGCAGCAGCGGCGTCCCGCGGAAGAAGGACACGTAGAAGCTGGCGATCGCGTTGAGGACCGGGTTCCGGGACAGGCGACCGAGCGCGCCCAGGATGGCGAGCACGATCGCGATCGCGATCGACGCGAACGACACGAGCAGCGTGATCGTGACGCCCGCGAGGATGAACGGGACGGACTTGTTGAGGAAGGTCGTGTCGAGCCGGACCGTTCCGGCCACGAACGTGACGAGCGCGACGAGGATGACGATCCAGACCGTGACGAAGACGACACGCCAGCGAACGCGCCGGTGCCGTTCGGCGTCCTCGATGCGTGATCCGAGCTCGGCGCTCGTCGCCTGCGGCGCGGTGGTGGCGGTCGCCATGTCGGCTCCCGTGGTGGTCGGCGCGCCGGACGATGCCGGGCGCGCCGGGCTCACATCACTCGGGCTTGGTCGTGACGTCGTCCTTGAGCCACTGCTCGGAGAAGCCCTTGAGCGTCCCGTCGGCGTGCATGTCCGCGATGATCTCGTTCAGGACGTCGAGCGCCGCCGCCGTGTCGGGGCCGCTCTTGTCCAGGGCGAACGCGACCGACACCGTGAAGATCGGCTTGTCGAGCAGCATCTTGATCGGCTGGTCGCTCGCGACGGCATCCTCGAGACCGTTCTTGTTGGCCACGATCGCGTCGAACGTGCGGCCCGCGGCGACCGCCTGGATGCACTCGTTGTCGGTGGGAAGCGCGGTGACCTGGGGGTCGGTCGGCGGCTCCATCATGTTCGGGTCGACGATCTCGAGCGTCTTGTTGAGCCACTGCTCGTAGGTCGTCGAGGTGCCGACGCAGAACGTCTTGCCGCCGCTGAGCTCGTCGAGCGAGGTGATGGTCGAGTTGGTCGGGACGGCGATGCCGCCACCGTCGTAGTAGTACGGGTCGGTGAAGTCGACGACCTTGGCGCGGGACTCGGTCACGCTCATGGAGCCGATCGAGACGTCCCATCGGCCGCCCCAGCTGCCGGCGGTGATGAGATCCCAGCTCGGGGTCTCCCACTGCAGCTCGATGTTCGTGCCCAGCTTCTCGTTGAGGCGCTTGACGGTCTCCTCGGCGGTCGCCGTGTCGAACCCCTCATAGGTGTTCGTGTCGGGGTTGAGGAAGGAGAACGGCTTGTAGTTGGGGTCCGTCGCGATGCGGATCTTGCCCGACGAGATGATCTTGCCCAACAGGGAGTTGGGGTCGATCGAGGCTGCCTCGGATGCCGGCGCGGACGCCGAGCCCGAGGCAGGCGCAGAGGCGGCGTCGCTCGCGGCGACGCTCGGGGCGGCGGACGTCGCCGGGCTGGCACCGCCGCTGGAACACGCGGCGGCGATCAGCGCGATCGCGCCGAGCAGGGAAATGCGTCCTCGCAGGGACATTCGTTCCTCCTTGGCGGCTCCTGCTTCGAACCGGAGCCGAACCGCGGGCATTATGCCGTGAGTCGGCTCTCGGCCGCATTGCGGATGCGGTCAGCCGATGCCCGAAGCGTCTGCGGGTTGCGGGTCCGCAGCCGCATCACCGGCAAGGAGCCGTCGAAACCCTTCCTCGTCGAGCACCGGGACGCCAAGCTCCGCCGCCTTCGCGAGCTTCGATCCGGCGCCCGGCCCGGCGACCAGGTAGTCCGTCTTCTTCGACACGGAACCCGCGGGCTTGCCGCCCGCGGCACGCACGGCGTCCTCGGCCTCCTCGCGGCTGAACGACTCGAGCGAGCCCGACACGACCACGGTCTTGCCCGTGAGCGGCCCGTCGTCTGCCGTCTCGTCGTCGCGCGCGACCGGCCGCTCGGGCACCACGCCCGCCTCGACGAGCTCGCGCAGCGCGTCACGCGTGGCCTCGTCCGTGAACCACGCGTGCATCGCCGCGGACACCGACGGCCCGATGCCGGCGACGTCCTGGAGCGCCTCCGGCTCCTCGACCGCGACCCGGCGCAGCTCCCCCTCGACGGCGGCGAACCACGGGTCCACCTCCCCATCCACCCCGTTCGCGGCGGCGGCCACCGGTCCGAAGCGGTCTGGCCGCACCCGCCGCGCAAGCCACCGTGCCAAGTCCACGGCCGTGGACTCGCCGACCTGCGGGATCCCCAGGCTGTTGATCACCTTCGCCAGCGGCCGGCCGGTCCTCGCACGCTGGATCGAGCCGTACAGGTTCTCGGCGCTCTTGCGCGCGAAGCGCTCCAGCGATTCGAGGTCATCGACGGTCAGCCGGAAGAAGTCCGACCGGCGGTGGACCATCCCGCGCTCGAGGAGCTGGGTGAGGACGGCCCATCCCGCCCCCTCGATGTCCATCCCGCCACGCCCCACGAAGTGCCCGTACGCCTGCGACAGGCGAGCCGGGCAGACGGGGTTGGGGCAGTAGTGGCGGACGGCGCCCTCGTCCTGGACGACGGCCGTGCCGCAGACCGGGCATGCCGGCGGCACCTCGTACTCGCGGGCGTCCGACGGCCGCCTGTCGAGGATCGGGCGGACGACTTCGGGGATCACGTCGCCGGCCTTCTGGAGCACGACCGTGTCGCCGATGCGGATGTCCTTCCGGCGCACCTCGTCGAGGTTGTGCAGCGTCGCGCGGGCGACGGTCGACCCCGCGACCTTGGCGGGGACGAGGTGCGCGACCGGGGTCAGCGTCCCGGTCCGTCCCACGTACGGGACGATGTCCTCGACGACCGTCTCGACCTGCTCCGGCGGGAACTTGAACGCGATCGCCCAGCGCGGCGCCCGGCTCACCATCCCCAGCCGCTCCTGCTGGTCGAACCGGTCGACCTTCACGACGACGCCGTCGGTCTCGTACGGGAGCTCGTGGCGCGCCTCCCGCCAGCGCTCGGTGAACGCGATGACGGCCTCCATGTCGAGGCCCGGCCGCCGCTCGGGATTGACCGGAAAGCCCAGCGCCTCGAGCCGCGCGAGCGCCGCGGACTGGGAGTCGACCGGCGGCTGGTCCTCCACGAGCTGGTACAGCCACGTGGTGAGCTGCCGGCTCGCCGTCACCGACGGATCCTTCTGGCGGAGGGATCCAGCCCCGCTGTTCCGGGGGTTCGCATACAGCGCGAGGCCCAGCTCCTCGCGCTCGGCGTTGATCCGCGCGAACTCCGCCTTGGGCATGAACACCTCGCCGCGCGCCTCGAGCGTGGCCGGCTCGGTCAGCCGCTCCGGGATCGCGCGGATCGTGCGCAGGTTCGGGGTCACGTCCTCGCCGGTCGAGCCGTCACCGCGCGTCGCCCCGAGCGTGAAGCGGCCGCGCTCGTAGCGCAGCGAGACGGCCAACCCGTCGATCTTCAGCTCGGCGACGTAGGTGAGCTCGGGTGCGGGATCCGGCGCGGCGGGGAGTCCCAGGCCTCGACGCACCCGCGCGTCGAACGCACGCAGCTCGTCATGGCTGAACGCGTTGGACAGCGACAGCATGGGCCGCTGGTGCCGGACCTCCGGGAACCGCCCGCCCGCCGGCGTGCCGCCGACCTTTTGGGTGGGCGACTCGGGCGTCACGAACGCGGGCCACGCGGCCTCCAGCGCGACGAGCTGCCGGAACAGCTGGTCGTACTCCGCGTCGGTTAGCTCGGGCGCGTCCTGCTCGTGGTACAGGCGATTGGCCCGGTCGACCTGTGCCACCAGCTCGGCGTGCCGGGCTCCTGCGCCCGCCTCATCGAGCGCGGCGGCCTCCTCGACCAGCGCGGGGTCGACGGGGAGCGACTCGGTCATCGGCATCGAGTCTAGCCCGCGGGCGTGCCCCGCCATGTCATGTTCGGGAGCTGTCCGCCCGTTCCACGTGCGCACGCGTCAGCGCCGCGGGCTCGGTCACGCCCATCATCGACAGCGCGCGTTCGAGCTCCTGGTGCAGGATCCCGAAGGCGTGCGCGACTCCGGCCTCGCCTGCGCACGCGAGCGCCCACAGGAACGGCCGTGCCGCGAACACGGCGCGCGCGCCGAGGGCGAGCGCGACCAGCACGTCCGGTGCCCGGCGGACCCCGCCGTCGAGGTAGACCTCGGCCCGGCCCTCGACCGCGTCGACCACCTCCGCCAGCACCTCCACACCGGCCGCGACGCGATCGAGCTGCCGGCCGCCGTGATTGCTGACCCACACGGCATCGACGCCGTTGTCGACGGCGAGTCGGGCATCCTCGGCGGTGAGGATCCCCTTCAGGACCATGGGCAACGGCGCCCATGACCGGATCTCCGCCAGCTGCTTCCACGTCAGCGCCACGCTGCGCAGGTCGAGGATCGCGTCGATCTCGTCCTCGCGCTTCCAGACGTCGCGCTGGGGAAGGTTTCCGTATGCACCAGGACCGGGGTCGAACACGTCCCGCAGGACGTTGTCCCGGTAGCCGAGGACCGGCACGTCGACCGTCACGACGATCGCCTCGTACCCGGCGGCGACGGCGCGCTCGACGAGCGCACGGTTCAGCCCCCAGTCGGGCTGGACGTAGAGCTGGAACCAGCGCCGGCCGCCGGGCGCGGCATCGGCGACATCGGCCAGGCCGTACGACGAGAGGGTCGAGACGACCTGGATCACGCCCGCGGCCGCGGCCGCCCGGGCCGTGGCACGCTCCCCGTCGACGTGCGCGAGCGCGTGCATCGCGGCGGGTGCGATCCCGATGGGCATCGTCGTCGGCCGCCCGAGCACGGTCGTGGCGGTCGTGGTCGCCGAGACGTCCACGAGGACGCGGGGTCGAAGGCGGAATGCGTCCCACGCCGCTGCCGTCGCGCCGAGCGTGTGCTCGTCGTACGCGCCGCCTGCGTAGTACGACCAGGCGACGGGGTCGAGGCGCTCGCGGGCAGGCGCCTCGAAGTCGCGCAGCCGGACGATCGGCCCGAGGTCGACCGGCGGCCGGTCGGCGGGGCGGTAGCGAGTCCGGGGGCGGGCATCGCTCGTCATGGCGAGCAGCATAATCGCGGGGAGATGCGGATCGGGCGGGTCGCACGATTGGTCGGTACGACGCTGCTTCTCGGCTCACTCGCAGCGTGCGGGACGCCTGCTCCATCGCCGGCGGGCGCGCAGTCTGCCTCAGCCGGAGGATCACGGGTGGCAATGGACCTGCCGCTGCACGACGCGGCTCGGGACGGCGATGTCGACGCGATCACGCGGTTCCTCCGCGATGGGGTGCCGATCGACGCGCGGGACACAAACGGGCGGACGCCCGTGATGATCGCGA
>DATFQL010000122.1:0-3739 GCA_035264305.1 Candidatus Limnocylindrales bacterium
GAGCTCGTCGCGTGCGGCTGTCGCGTCCCCGCGTCGCAGGGCGACGAGGCCGCCAAGCCGATGGGCCGCCCCAGCCGTCGCGCCTGAGGCGCCCGCGCCGATCGCGGCGGCGGCAAGCGACGCCGCGAGGTCGAGGTCGCCTGCCCGCAGGGCAACCGCGCCGCGCTCGACGAGGATCGTCGCCCGCTCCGCGCTCCCCTCCGGCGTGGCCTCGAGTGCCGCATCAAGGTGCGACGCCGCCGTCGCCGTGTCGCCCCGCCGCGCATGCACCCGGCCGAGACGAAGCTCGATCAGGGGCAACGCGGCGGCGTCCGCGCTCGCCGCCGCCGCTTCGAGCGCCGCGATCGCGCCGGCGTAGTCGCCGAGTGCCGTCCGGACCTCTCCGATCTCCACCTCGACCCCGATCGCGTCGGGATGGCCGAGCGCGAGCGCGGCTTCGAGATGTCCGAGCGCCTCGCGGTTCGCGAACACGGCCCTGGCAAGGCGGCCCGCATCGCGCCACGCACCGGCAGCGGCTGCATCCTGTCCGGCCGCCTGCTCATGGGTCGCGATCTGGACAAGTCGCGCCGCATCCGCGCGCCCGGCCGCCGTGCGCAGTGCCTCGGCGACGCGGCGATGGAGGAGCCGAAGTCGCGCGAGGCCGATCTCCTCGAGCGCCGCGTCTCGGAGGCGGGCGTGCGCGAAGTCGTAGCGCGGTTCGCCGGGGCTGGCGGTCTCGCGGACGATCGCCCGCCGGATGAGCTCCTCGAGCGCGTCGATCGTCTCGTCCTCGGAACGACCGCTGGCAACGCGGACGGTCGCGAGTTCGAACGAGCGGCCGATCACCGCGCCTGCGGCCAGGACCTGTGCCGCGGTCTCACTCACGCCGGCGAGGCGCTCGCGGAGGAGCGCGCGGACGCCACGAGGTGCCTCGCCGGCCGACGACGGCCCCGCCGCGAGCGCCTCCACGACGTACAGCGGCAAGCCCTCGGACTCCGTCGCCAGCGCCGTCGCGTCCCACCCGTCACCGCCGACGGGACTCGCGGCGACGACAAGTGCGGCGACGTCAGCCGCCTCGAGGCGGTCGAGCTGCACGACTGCGTCAGGCGGCAGGGCTTCGACCGCATCCGCGAACGCGCTGCCGGGCCCATCCAGGTCCTCCGGCCGCCACGAGAGCACGAGCAGCAGCGGACGCCCTTGTAGCCGCCGCATCAGGTACCGGATCGCCTCTCGCGACGCGTCGTCGGCCCACTGCAGATCCTCGACGACGACGAGCCCGGGGACCGTGCCGGCCGGCGCCACGAGGGCCTCGATCGTCGCGGCGACGCCGTCGAGCAGCCTCGCGCGCGCCGCAGGCGAGGCGGCCGTGGGGGCGGGGTCCGGGATGGTCAGCCCCGGCGGAAGCGACACGAGGCGTCCTGCCTCGGCGAGCACGCCCGCTGCCAGCCGATCGAGCCGGCCGGCCGACGCTGGCCGGGCGAAGCCCGCCTGGAGGAGCGCCGCGATCGGCGCGTAGGCGATCGCGCCCTCGGCGGGGAAGGCCCGCGCGGCGAGCGTCGTGCCTCCTGCACCGGCAACGTGCTCTCGGAGCGCCTCGATGAGCCGCGACTTGCCGATCCCGGCTTCTCCGCTGATCACGACGATGCGGCCGTCGCCTGTCGAGCTCGCGTAGACCTCGCCGAGCCGCGCGAGGGCCGACGCGCGTCCGACCAGCGGCAGGGCGCGCCCCGTGGCTTGCCCGTCGCGCGGCTCCGCGACGAGCGACGGTGTCGTGGGCCGCGCCACCCGCAGCGGGAGCCGGTCATCGCGGATCGCCTCGTACAGGGCGGTCGTCTCCGCGAGTGGCGGCACCCCCAGCTCGCGCTCGAGCACGGCGACCGTCTGGCGGTAGGTCCGGATCGCCCCAGCGCGGTCACCGCCCTCGGCCAGCACGGTCATCAGGCGGCGACGTGCGGGCTCGTCGAGCGGGTCCAGCTCCACGAGCCGCGAGGCCGCGTCGGCCGCGCGGGCCATGTCACCGGTCGCTGCCGCGGCGGTCGCGAGCCGGTCGAGGACGTCGATCACGCGACGCTCGATGCTCGTCGCGCGCGTCGCGCGCCAGTCGTCGAACTCCGCCGAGTCGCGAAGCGTGAACCCCGCGAGGAACGGCCCGCGTGCGACCGCAGCCGCCCGCTCGAGGGTCGCCCGGTCTGAGGACGCGCCCGGTCCCGCGAGGGCGTCGTCGAGCACGGCGAGGTCGACGCGCACGTCCGGCCCGTCGAGGGCGACGGTGGACCGGTCGACGCGGAGCCAGCGTCCGCCGAGCGCGGCGCGCAGGACGGACAGCGTCCGACGCAATGCTCCGCGCGCGGACTCGTCGTCCGATTCCGGCCAGCACAGCGCCGCGAGCTCGTCGCGAGCGTAGGGGCGCCCGTCGACCGCGAGCAGCGCAAGGATTGCGAGGGCCTTCCGGGTGTCGACGCGCAGCGGCATCCCGTCGACGAGCACCTCCAGCGGCCCGAGCACCCGGATCTCCAGCGACATCGCGCGTAACGGTACCCGGCGGGTCGGTGATCCCGTAACGTTCCCGGGACGGCTGCTCCGCATCATCCGGTGCCATGATCAGGTCCCCTGCCCGCGCCCGTTTCGTGTCGGTGGCGTCGCGCACCGCGACACGACCGCTGGTCGACCGGCGACGCGCACGCGCGGACCACGGAGCCTGGTCGTGAGCACGGTGAAGCCGGGGCCGCGGGCACCCGAACGGCTCCGACCTCCGCTGTCGACCGCGGTCTGGACGCTTGCCGTGGGCGGGCCCGTCGTCCTCGCGCTCCTCGTCTCGACGACGCCGGTCCCGGGGCCGGACGCCTGGGCGATCCCGGCGTACACCCTCGTGGTGTCTACCTGGTGCGTCGTCGGCGCCCTCATCGCGACGGGCCGTCCGGGGAACCGCGTGGGGTGGCTGATCCTGTGCGTGGGCCTCGCGACGGCGACGAGCCTGATCGGCCAGGCATGGGCCGTCGTCAGCGCCACGAGCTACGACCGCACGCTGCCGGGTACCCTCGCCGGCCTCTGGCTCTCGTGGCTGTTCCTGCCCGCGCTCGCTGCCGCCCTGCTGTTCACGCCGCTCCTGTTTCCGGACGGCTCGCCGCCAACGCGCCGGTGGTGGCTCGTCGGCCTCCTGGCGGCCGTGGGCATCGGCGCCCAGTCGCTGGGCACGATCCTGCTGCCGGGCCCGCTCGAGAGCTTCGCGGAGGTGACCAACCCGACGGGCGTCGAGGGCATGGAGATGATTGCGCGGGGGCTTGTCGACATCGGTGGCACGCTGACGCTCGCCACTCTCCCGCTGTCCATTCTCGCGGCGGTTGTCCGCTTCCGGCGCGGTACACCCGTGGAACGCCAGCAGCTCAAGTGGTTCGGGTCGTCGATCAGCCTCGCGGCATTCGGCCTCCTCGGTGGCGCGCTGCTGCCCCAGCCGCTGGGACTCGCATCGTGGATGGGGATGACGGTCGCGCTGGGCCTCGTGCCGGTCTCGATCGCGGTGGCGATCCTTCGCTACCGGCTGTACGAGATCGACCGGATCATCAGCCGGACCCTTGCGTACGCCGCGGTCACGGCGCTCCTCGCGGCCGCGTTCGTGGTGACGAACCTCGCGCTCCAGGCGGTGCTCGCCGGCGCGACGGGCAGCTCGACCCTCACCACGGCGGCGGCGACCCTCGTCGTCGCCGGCCTGTTCCAGCCCGTGCGGCGGCGCGTCCAGGCGATCGTCGACCGGCGGTTCAAC
>DATFQL010000123.1:0-4882 GCA_035264305.1 Candidatus Limnocylindrales bacterium
CGACGAGCACTGTCCCATCCGGCCGCACAAGGACACGGTGCTCGCCGCGTGGGCGCAGAAGCGCGACGCAGCGCGCGCCGCCGGCAAGGACCTGCCCGTCAGGTGACGGGCGGATCGGGGCTGGGCGCCTTCCGCCTTGACCAGCCATGACGATCCGCCTCGAGTTCAACCGGATCGCTCCCGGCGTCGAGATCGGGCCGCACCGGCACGGCGTCGAGACCGTCGTGTATCTCGCGGGCGGTGAGCTCGTGTTCGAGCACGGTGAGGCGATGACGCGGCGGGCGGTCGTGCACGCGGGCGACGTGCTGTACGAGGCCCCGTCGGAGCTGCACCGGGTGCGCAACGAGGGTTCTGCCGATGCCCTGGCGCTGCTCGCCGCGGTGACGCCAGACGGAGCAGCGAAGCGGCTCGGCGAGATGCTTCGACGCTGGCACGAGGACGGGGAGCCGGTCCGCCGCCGCGCCGACGCGCGTGTCATCGAGCGGGCGGGGATCCGGCGCCGCCTGCTCGTGCAGCCGGGCGACTTCGGGTCCGTGACGTTCACGGTGACCGAGGTCGAGCTGGACGCCGGCGCGTCGGACGCATGGCACGTCCACCCCGGCGCCGAGCATGCGCTGGTGGTGTTCGAGGGCCGCGGCACGATCCAGGTGGGCGAGATCGAGGAGACGCTCGAGCCGCTGAAGGGGATCCGGATCCTGCCGGGACGGCCCCACCGCGTCACGAACGACTCGCGCCTGCTGCTCCGGTACTTCGTGTGCGCGTCGCCCGGGACCGACCCGACGATCGACAGGGCTGCCGTCGAAGCCCCGCGACGCCGGCTGGACGCTTGACGTCCTGTCGGGCATTGTCCCCGTACCGACCGTCGCGACGCGCCGTCACAGGTCGCGCGCCCATGCCACACCGAGGGAGTGATCGATGAAGAGGCCCACCAAGACCGTCACGACGATCGGCGTCGTCGCGTTCGTGATCGCGGCCGTGATCACGGGAGCATCGGCGATCCCGGGCACGGCGTGGTCGGGCTTCATCCATCCGCTCGTGCTGTTCGTTGCCGTGTTCCTCGGGGTGTTCCTGCTGGGCTGGCTGCTCGACCGCGCAGCAAAGAACGCGGCGGGTCAGCGCTAGCCGGCGGAGCGATCGTCGTTGCCGGGCGAGCGCCGGGCGCGGCACGTCATCCGGACGCTGATGGCGCGCCGACGACGGGAAGGTCCGCGATGAACCGGCGCAGGACGCGGGCCAGGTGCGGGCCTGCCGCCGCGCCCGCCTCGAGCACTTCCTCGTGGGTCAGCGGCTGCCCGCTGTAGCCCGCGCCGGCGTTCGTCACGAGGCTCACCCCACACACCGCGAGCCCGGCCCAGCGCGCCGCGACGGCCTCGAGCACGGTCGACATACCCACCGCGTCGGCGCCCAGCGTGCGCAGCATCCGAACCTCGGCCGGCGTCTCGTACGACGGGCCGAGCAACCCTGCGTAGACACCTTCCTCGAGCTCGACGCCCTCGGTCGTCGCCGCCTCGTGGAGGCGGCCGCGGAGCTGCGGCCCCCAGACGTCCGTCAGGTCCGGAAACCGCGGTCCGAGCTCGTCGGCGTTCCCGCCGAGGAGCGGCGTCCGCCCCGTGAGGTTCAGATGGTCGCTGATGACCATCAGCGTGCCCGGGCCGTAGTCCGGGTTCACGCCGCCCGCGGCGTTGGTGAGGATCACGAGCTCGGCGCCGAGCCGACGGAACAGGAGCACTGGCTGCACGACCAGACCCGGGTCGTTGCCCTCGTACAGGTGGAAGCGGCCCTGCAGCGCGGTCACGGGAACCCCCGCGAGCGTCCCGAGGAGCAGCCGTCCGGCGTGCCCGGGGGCGGTCGCGGCCGGCCAGCCGGGAAGCTCGGCGAACGGGATCGAGACCGGCCCCGCGACGTCGTCGGCGAGGCTCCCTAGCCCCGATCCGAGGACGATCCCCACCCGCGGGACGAGGTCGGTGCGGGCTCGCACGGCGTCCGCGAGGGCGGCGAGCCGGGCGGGCTGCTCGACGGGGGGGAAGGGGCGGGCGGGATCGACGGGGTCGGTGGTCATCCCGGCGAGGATAGTCGGCATCGGTGCGGCGGCGACGACGTGCTGGGCGTCGGGCGCGCCGCACCGGGCCGTTAAACTTCGACGCCCGGAGGGAGTACTGACACCGGGATGCCAGTCACGTCCCGCCGGGCTCCCAGGCGTCGTCCACCCTTGCGGGCGACCTCCGACTGGTCACGAAGCGTCCGAGCTGCCGACGGAGCGCCGACCCGTTGATGTGATCGCAGGTGCGGTGCCGGCATGGCGTTGAGGTGATCGCTGCCGACCGGGTGGAGCGAGCGTTGAGGCGATCTCCGCCGCTCCGGTCCTTCCGTGTGGCCCCTCGGGCAAGGACTACGTTACGGTCGGGGGTGGTTGCCTCCAACGGGCTTATCCACGAACTTCCGGGCCACCATGCCGTCGGCGTCCACCACTTTTCCCCTGCTGTGGACAGGGTGTGGACGCGGTCCCGGTCCTCAACCGCCGAGGGCGAACATCTCCACCTTGGGCAGGCGCTCGGTCGCTTCGCTGCGCAACTCCGAGTAGCGGTCCGCCCGGATCTCCCAGACCGAACGGACGAGGTCGGCGACCTCCCCGTCGGACGCGCCGGCCCGGAGCGGGCCCTTGAGGTCGGTCCCGGCCACGGCGAACAGGCACGTGTACAGCGAGCCCTCGGCGGACAGTCGCGCGCGCGTGCAGTCGCCGCAGAAGGGCCGGGTCACCGAGGCGATGACCCCGAGCTCGCCGTTCCCGTCCCGGTAGCGATAGCGCCCCGCCACCTCGCCGCGGTACTGGGCGGACACGGGCTCCAGCGGCATCGCCGCGTCGATCATGCCAAGGATCTCGTCGGCTGGGACCACGTCGTCGAGCCGCCACCCGTTGGAGTGCCCGACGTCCATGTACTCGATGAACCGCAGCACCAGCCCCGCGTCGCGCGCCCACCGCGCCAGCGGCAGCACCGACGCCTCGTTCATGCCCCGTCGGACCACGGTGTTGACCTTGATCGGGGTCAGCCCCGCCGTTCGCGCCGCGGCGATGCCGTCGAGCACCCGCGACACGGGGAAGTCCACGCCGTTCATCGCGCCGAACACGTCGTCATCGAGGGAGTCGAGCGACACCGTGATGCGCTGCAGTCCCGCCTCCGCAAGCGGCGCGGCGAGCGCACGGAGCGCGGATCCGTTCGTCGTGAGCGTGAGGTCCACCGGGTCGCCCTCGGGGGTCCGGATCGCGGCGAGCGACGAGATCAGCACGGGCAGGTCCCGCCGCACGAGTGGCTCCCCGCCGGTGATCCGGAGCTTCCCGACGCCGAGCTCCACGAAGATCCGCGCGAGCCGCTCGATCTCCTCGAACGACAGCACGAGCTCCCTGGGCAGGAACGCGAAGTCGCGCCCGAAGACCTCCGCGGGCATGCAGTAGGGACAGCGGAAGTTGCACCTGTCCGTGACCGAGATCCGGAGGTCGCGCAGGGCGCGGCCGAAGCGGTCCGGCATCCCGGGCCGTCCGTCGAAATCCGTGGCAGTCGCACGGGGCTCCATCGGCCCATCGTAGCCCGGGTGCCCGATGCGCACGCGCACCGACCCTACCCGGCGGTACCACCGGAATGACCCGCTGGTACCTCTAGCGACTCCACCGCACGGCACCCGCCCGCCTAGTGTGCCCACAGCAACCCCGGTCGACCCTGCACACGAGGATCGTTCCAGCTATGGCGTCCACCGATACCCGCTCCGGCTTCCGGCTCCCGTGGAGCTCCGATCGCTCCCACGAGGACGCGGCCGCCGAGGCCGCGGGCGATGCCCAGGCCTCGGCCCATCCCCCGGCAGTGACCGAAGCGGAGCCGGCAGCACCTGCCGACGGCGATCCCGGCTGGCCCGCGCCCGATTTCAATGCCGCCCTCGGCCTGACGAGGACGGAGCAGCGGCCGCTCGAGGCGACCGCGTCCCCCACCGCCGAACGCGAGGAGCCGTCTCCGATGGTCGATATGGACACGAGGGTGCCGGCGCCCGCGGCCGCACCCCGGAAGCCGTCCAGGATCATGGTCGACCTGTCGGCCGCGATCCGCGCAACGGCCGACGCTGCGCAGGCGCAGACCGTGGACCAGGTGCGCTCGGACTCGACGCAGGTCGTCGACGCGATCCGCGCATCGGCGAGCGACGGCGTGACCACGCTCAGGCAGCAGTCCGAGGACGACATCTTCGCCATCCGCGAATGGTCGAAGGCGGAGATCGCCCGGATCAAGGAAGAGACGGACGCGAGGATCACGACTCGCAAGGCGACGCTCGAGGACGAGCTCGCCGGGCACGCGGCGGCCGTCGAGCGCCGCGTCGACCAGGTCCACGCCGAGGTGAGGCGGTTCGAGGCGTCGATCGCCGCGTACCGCGAGCGCCTTGAGCGCGAGAGCGACCCGTCGCGCCTCGCGACGATGGCCGAGGAGCTTCCCGAGACCCCGTCGTTCGCGGCGTGGTCCGACCTCGGCACCCTCGACATCAGCGCGGCGGCTCCTGCCGTTGAGGTGGAGCTCGTCGAGACCCAGCCCACGCACGCCGTCGCCCCCGACGCCGGCGAGGTCGAGGCGAGCGACATCGCGCAGGACGTCACGGACACGCTCAAGGCGACGGCCCCCGTCCAGGAAGTCGCACCTGTCGACGACTGGTACGCCCCGGCCGACGAGACCGCAGCCACGGACACGACGAGCAGCGGCTGGGTCGCCGCGGACGCGTGGGCCGACTCCCCTGAGCTGCAGCCCGCCGCGAGCGACGGCGAGACCACGGACGAGGGCAGCAACGACGTCCCGCGCTGGACGGCCGGTGAGACGCCGGAAGGCTTTCCCACGGACGACAGCGCCGAGGG
>DATFQL010000124.1:0-4515 GCA_035264305.1 Candidatus Limnocylindrales bacterium
GCCGTCCGAGCCCGTGTCCGCGTGGACCTGGAACACGGCCGAACCGTCGGCGGCGGCGAACGACGCCTTCGAGAGGAGGCTGACCTTGCTGCTCGTCGGCAGCGTCGACGTCGCCTGGTCCAGGCCGCCTCCCGCGGCGGAGTCCGACGTGGGATAGAGGGGGGCACCGTCGAACGCGGGCGACGCCTTCCCCGGCACGACGAACGTGGCTGGGTCTCCGCTGGTGCTCGCAAACGCGGTCCCGGTCACCTGGGTGGTCGTCAGCGTCATCCTGCCGACGACCGAGCGGTAGTAGCTGTCCGATCCCTCGGGGTCGAGCTGGTAGGTGTAGCCCGGGTTCCGCGTGGATTCGTACGTCTTCACGTGGTTGCGGAAGTCTGGGGCGTTGCGCCAGTACTGGTCGATCGTCTGCTTGGTGGTGAACAGCGCGTCGATGTAGTACGGGCTGTGGCTGTGCCCGTTGGCGACGACCGCGCGCGCGCCGGCCTGGATGAATGCCGCGCCGTAGTTGTCGACGCGCTGCCTCGCCGTCGTCAGCGTGGGCGCCGGCTGACCGGGCTCCGAGTTGCCCGAGGCGTAGCACAGGTGGAACAGCAGGACGACCGCGTTGGGAGCGGGGGTGAGCGTCCGGATCGACGGCTCGCCGTAGTACTTGTTCTCGTAGTCGCTCAGCGTGCCGTCGTTGTTCAGGTCGGCGTTGAGCCCGAAGCCGTCCTTCGTCGTGTAGCTCGGGTCATACGTGTACGGGCTCGGCCACCCGTTGCCGTGCCCCAGGTACACGATGATCGACGCGCCGTTCACGGCGGCCTTGACCTTGGTCCAGGTCGCGTTCGGGCTGAACACCTTCACGACGTTCGACGTGTACTTCGAAGCCGTGGCCGCGATCTCGTTCCCGTAGTCCCGGTACGTCGCCGTCGTCCCGTGGGTCGCCCCGACGATGATGGCGACCTTGGGGCCCGCCGCGAGCGCGACGGGGGCGGTGGCCGGGACGATCGTGCCGAGTCCGGCCAGGATGGCGGCCGCGAGCGTGAAGGCGAGTCTGCGCAACGGGTTGGCTCCGGTGAGGCCGACGGGCAGGATGAGGCCCGGGACATGCATGCGTGCGGAGCGTCGCCTCGTGCAGCGGCGCGACCAATCGCGGGATGGTCCGACGCCCGCTGGCCCTTTGGAGCCGGACGCGCTCGGGTCCGGTGGCCCGGAGTGCGGTCAGGACGGGTTCGACGTGTGACGCCGACGGTGCGTGGCCGCAACGACGTTCCCGGGGCCCGCCTCAGCCCTCGGGCAGTGACCGCCGGAGCGCCGGGACGGCGTCGGCGAAGGCATCCCTCCAATGACGCATCGGCTCCCCGCCCGGCAGCGGGGTCGGTTCGAGGACGGCCCACAGCGGAGGCGTGCTCGCGCGCTGCCACGCCGAGGACGGGACCTCCTCGACGTCGACATCGATGCCGGTCGAGCGGAGCACCTCACGCGCCCAGTCGGCACGGCTCGCACGGCCGCCGTTCACGAGATGGTGGATCGCTCGACGGGCAGGCGGCGTGGCGAGAGCGTCCTCCCCCAGCAGCTCGACGATGGCGTCGGCGACATCGCGGGCGTAGGTCGGCGTGCCGACCTCGTCACCGACGACCTTCAGCGGCTGGCCGGCTGCCCGTCCGCCGAGCGCCGCGCGTGCGATCTTGGCCGGGAAGTCTTTGCCCGGCGGACCGTGGAGCCATGCCGTGCGTACGACGGCGAGCCTGCCCGAGCCCGCGCGGTCGCCGTACGCCGCCCACGCCTGGACCTCGCCGGCCGCCTTCGATGCGCCATACGGGTTGGCCGGCGACCGCTCGTCGTCGGGACGGTAGCCGACGCCATCCGTCCTCCGTCCGTCGAACACCTCGTTCGTCGAGACCGTCACCAGCTCCACGCCGCGCGCGGCACACGCACGGGCAACCGTCCCCGTCGCGTCACCGTTCCGACGCAGGGCGAGCGCCGGGTCGCGGGCACAGCCGTCGACGTCCGTCCACGCGGCGGCATGGACGACGACCTCGGGGCGGTCGCGGGCGATCAGCGCGTGGACGACGTCCTCGGTCAGCGCGTCGAGGTCGACATCGGCGCGCGTCCACGCGATCGGACCCTGTGGGCCGGTGAACGGCGCTTCCTCGAGGGCTTCGATGAGAGCCCCGCCGAGCCGTCCCGTCGACCCCGTGACGGCGACGCGCACGGGTCAGCCGGCCTCGACAGGCGATTCGTCGGCGGCGAGGCCCTGCTCCAGGCGATGTCCGTACTGGCGGTCGTAGTAGCCCGCCCAATCGCCGCCCTTCGCGGCCTCGACCCACTCCGGGTTGTCGCGATACCAGGCGACCGTCGCGCTGATCCCCTCCTCGAAGTCGACCGTGGGTGCCCAGCCGAGGGCGTGGAGCTTTGCGCCGTCCATGGCGTAGCGGCGATCGTGGCCGGGGCGGTCGGGGACGGTTCGGACGAGGGACCAGTCCCTGCCGGTCGCCTCGAGCAGGCGGGCGATCACCTCGCGATTCGGCAGCTCGGTGCCACCGGGCAGGTTGTACACCTCTCCCGGCTGGCCGTGGCGGAGCGCGAAGTCGATCCCTGACGCGTGGTCCGAGACGTGCAGCCAGTCGCGGATCTGCATCCCGTCGCCGTACATCGGCAGCGGCTCGCCCGCCATTGCGTTGGTGATGAACAGCGGGATCAGCTTCTCCGGGTGCTGATGCGGACCGTACGTGTTGGACCCGCGCGTGATGACCGTGTCCAGGCCGTAGGTGGTGCGGTACGCGCCGACGAGCAGCTCGGACGCCGCCTTCGCGGCGGCATACGGGCTTCGGGGTGCGAGCGAATCCGTCTCGACCGATCGGCCCTCCGCGACGTCGCCATAGACCTCGTCGGTGCTGACCTGGAGGAACCGCGGGGCGTGCGCTCGCTGGTTCGCGGCCGCACGCTCGGTCTCGCGGCGGACGGCTTCGAGCAGGATGTGGACGCCGATCACGCCCGTGCGGAGGAAGGCCTCCGGGTCGAGGATGCTGCGGTCGACGTGCGTCTCGGCCGCCACGTTGACGACGGCATCCGCGTCGGCCACGAGGCGACCCACCAGCGCTCCGTCGGCGATGTCTCCCTGGACGAAGCTGAACCGTGGCGACTGCTCCCGGTCTGCCTCGACGGCACGCAGGTTCGCGCGGTTGCCCGCGTACGTGAGCTTGTCGAGGACGGTCACTCGCGTCGAGTCCCGGCGAGCGAGAATGCGGCGCACGAGCTCGGAGCCGATGAACCCGGCTCCACCGGTGACGAGCAGGTGCGCACCGGGATGGACCCGCCCCACCGCGTCTGCCGCGGCTGCCGTCACCCGGCATCTCCCGGCCGGCCGACGGGCGCCGCGAGCGAGCCGTCGGTGTCGTCGCGTTCCGCGAGCTCGGCTGCGCGAAGGAGGCTCGGCACGGTGCCCGCGTCCGTCCAGTGGCCGGTGTACACCTCGGTGAACAGGCGACCGCCCGGGATGTAGTGGTTGAGGACGTCGGTGATCTCGAACTCGCCGCGGCCGGAGGGCGCGAGCCCCTCGATCACGTCGAACGCGTCCGGACGGAGGAAGTAGACGCCGATCGGGATGAGGTTCGACTTCGGCTCCGCGGGCTTCTCCTCGAACGCGATCACCCTGCCGTCCTCGTCGAGCTCGGCCACGCCGAACCGCTCCGGGTCCGGGACCTCGAACAGGAGTGTCCCGGCATCCCAGCCGCCCTGCTCGAACGAGCGTGCGGTGGCCTCGAGGGCGTCGCCCCGCAGGATGTTGTCGCCGAGCACGACGCAGAACGCCTCGTCCCCGATGAAATCCCGGGCGAGGCCGATGGCATGGGCGATCCCGAGGGCGCCGCGCTGATAGCGATAGGTCAGCTCGAGCCCGAACTGCCGCCCATCGCCGAGGAGCTCGACGATGTCGCCGACGCTCTTGCCACCGACGATGACCATCACCTCGCGGATCCCCATCCCCGCGAGCGTGTCGAGGGGGTAGTAGATCATCGGCCGGTCGTAGATCGGCAGCAGGTGCTTGTTGGTGACGATGGTGAGGGGGAACAGCCGGCTCGCCGTGCCGCCCGCCAGGACGAGGCCCTTCATCGGCCAACACGCTAGCACGCACCCCGACGGCCGCACCTCCCGTCCGCGACGTGTCACCCGGACGTGGTGGCGCCCGGCGCGGCGTCGGTGCTACTTCGTCGGACGGGGGGTGGGCGTGTAGCAGGGGACCTCGCCCTCCGGCACCGTCCCCTCGTCGCCGCACGGGACCGGCTGCTGATCGGCGGGCGGCAGGCCGCCCTCGTAGTCCGTGATCACGAGCGCCAGCTCGAAGGAGTCGAGCTCCGCCGCCGGCGCGAGGAACGCGGTCTGGACCACGTCGTTCGCGTCGCGCTGCACATCCACCACCGATCCGATCACCAGGCCCTTGGGGTACGGCGAGCGGATCCCGGCGTTGACCTCGATGCCGGCGGTGAACACTTCCTCGTCCATCGAGATCGGGACGGCGGAGTCGATGTT
>DATFQL010000125.1:0-2943 GCA_035264305.1 Candidatus Limnocylindrales bacterium
GAGACGCCGATCTGCTCGTCCGTCAGGTTGCGCAGGTCGCACGTGCCATGGCGGACCTTGAGCTCCTCCGCGACCTGGAGCGTCGTCTTGACGCCGATCGCGACGTCGTTGGTCACGTTGTTGCCGCCGACGGGCAGCACCGACGTGTGGAACGGCGAGCCGTCGGCGAACAGCGCGACGTCGATCGTCCCGGCCCCGATATCGGCGACCGCGACCCCGAGCTCCTTCTCGGTCTCGGTGAGGACCGCCTCGGCCGAGGCGAGCCCGTCGACCACGAGCTCGTCGATCTTGACGCCGGCGAGCTGGACGCACTTGGTGAGATTCTGGACGGCGGTCGCGGAGGCGGACACGATGTGCGCCTCGACCTCGAGGCGCAGCGCGCTCATGCCCAGCGGGTCCTTGACACCCTCCTGGCCGTCGACGGTGAAGCCGCGCCGCTCGACGTGCAGCACGTCGCGGTTGGACGGGATCGACACGGCGCGCGCCACCTCGATCGCCCGGTTGATGTCCTCCCGGGTCACCTCGCGATGGTGGGCCGTGACGGCGACCTGCCCTGTGGAGTTGAGGCTCTCGACGTGCTGCCCGCCGACGCCGACGAATGCGCGGTCGATCTTCCAGCCCGAGAGCCGCTCGGCCCGCTCGACGGCGTCGGCGATGGAGCGGACGGTCTGGTCGATGTTGACGACGACGCCCTTCTTGAGCCCCGAGGCAGGCACGGTTCCGTGGCCCATGATCGTCAGGCGCCCGTCCCGGCTGACCTCGCCGATGAGCGCGCACACCTTCGACGTCCCGACGTCGATCCCGACCAGGACCGCTTCCCGTTCCACGTGCCTGTCGTCCCTCGCTGCTGGCAGCGGCCCGGGGCCGCCGTGTCGAGCCTAGATGAAGTGGCGCCGGATGAGCGCGGTGTTGTTGAAGATCCGGAACCCGAAGTTGATCAGGGCGACGAGGTAGAGGTCGAGGCTCAGCCGGTCGCCGATGAATGTCAGCAGCACCGCGACGATCGCGTTGGTGAGGAAGCCGCTGATGAAGATCCGGTTGTCGTAGACCCCGTCCAGCTCCGCGCGGACCGCTCCCAGGACGGAGTCCAGCGCGGCGAGGATCGCCACCGCGGAGTAGCGCGAGAACTCGAACGAGACGTTGACGTTGAGGATGAGTCCCGCCAGGACGCCGACGAGGAGACCCACGAGGGGCAGGAGCACGGGCGGGCAGCCTCCGTCCGGGTGAACGCTCCGCTGAGGATACCCGACGGCGTGGTCACGGCTTGGGGCTGTCGGAGGGGTGCGGCGTCCGGCGCGGGACCCACGTGCCGCTCCGCTCGTCGGCCAGGACGACGCGCTGGACGGTCGATTCGTCGTTCGCCGCCATGAGGCTGCGGAGCAGGCGGACCTGGCCCGGGATGAGGTCGGTCGTGCGGAGCGTGGGGGTGTAGAAGCCGAAGATCGCGTTCCACCCCTCGGGCTCGCCGTGAAGGACGAAGCCATTCTCGTCGTCGATCCGGACGCCGACCGCCCGGCCCGCGCTGCCGATGTCGCCCGGCGTCAGGGAGGCGAGCCGGAGCGCGGCGTCGAGGGACACGGGATCGAGCGTCGATCCGATCTCGAGCGCCACCGAGGACAGGCGGCGATCCGTGACCACCGGGAGCTGCGCGGCGTCATCGGACGGTTCCTGCCCGGTCTCGCCGAACAACGTGCCGCCCGCGTCCACGAGGTAGCGGTGGGGGCCGACCGCCCAGGCGATGAGCGCCTCGCGTTCGGCGACCGACACCCGGACGCCGTCCGGCAGTGCGACGGTGACCTCGGCGCCCGCGACCGCGGGGATCTGCTCGATGCGCTCCTCGAGCGCCGTCGTCTCGAGGGTGAACACGTTCTGACCGGGCGGGACCGCGAGCGCGGCGACGATCGCCTCCTCGCTCGTCCAGGTGTTGCCGCGCACGCTCGTCGTTCGCGCGGTGAACGCATCCGAGGCGACCGACCCGTAGAGGCCGCCGACCGCCACCAGCAGCGCGAGCGATGCCGCGGCCCGGACCGGGGTGAACACGGCCGCGGATGCGCGTTTGACCGGCTTCGTCCGACGCACGCCACCGCCGGGCCGGGCGCCGGGTCGCAGCGCGGACGGCCTTGGGGCACGCACGGCGGGGCCGGGCTGCCGGCGGGGACTGGACTTCCGACCGAGCATCACCGGGGAAGGTCTGCGGTGGTGAGCCGCTGCCGGACCCGGGCGCCGTGGCGCTCGAGCGCGAGATCGACGACGCGCCGGCACACGCCCGCGAAGTCATAACCCCCCTCGGTGGGCATGGTCGGGAACAGGCTGATGGGCGTGAACCCCGGGATCGTGTTGATCTCGCTGATGACGAGCTCCTCGCCCGCGAGCAGGAAGTCGATCCGGGCGAAGCCCTCGCAGCCGCAGGCGCGATAGGCGTCGCGGGCGAGCTTCAGGATCGCCGCGCGCTGGATGGGCGTGACCTCCGCCGTGGTCGTCGTCTGCGACAGGCCGGGCGTGTACTTGGCGGCATAGTCGTAGAACTCGTGCCCGGAGAGGATCTCGCCGGGACCGTACAGCTCGAGCGAGTCGGGCTCATTGCCGATCACCGCGACCTCGATGTCCCGAGCGTCCTGCAGGTAGCGCTCCACGAGCGCGACATCGTCGAAGCGGAACGCCTCGTCGAGGGCCCCGGCGCGCTCGTCCGCGCTGTGGGCGAGGGTCATCCCGACCGAGCTGCCGAGCCCGGCCGGCTTGACCATCAGCCGCGTGTCGCCGGTCGCGGTCGCGAACGCCTCGAGCTCGGCCAGGACTCCATCCGGATCGCGCATCCAGCGCGCCGAGCGCACCTCGCGCCAGTCGGTGACGGGCAGCCCCAGCCCGCGGATGAGGCGCTTGAACACGGCCTTGTCCATGCCGATCGCGCTCGCGGTCACGCCCGCGCCCGTGTAGGCGAGCCCC
>DATFQL010000126.1:0-2198 GCA_035264305.1 Candidatus Limnocylindrales bacterium
GGGATGGAACGCGGTTCCGACGCTCACGGGCTCCTCCTGCTGTGACGGGCCTGAGTATGCAGGAGAACGATCCGGTCGGGACCGTTGCATGCCTGACCACTGGGGCCGTCGTGGTGCCTCGGCGGGCCCTGGTGCCTCGCCCGCGTTCGACAACGGACCGCCGCGGTCCCTCGCCCCCCGCCCTCGGCACATGGTCAAAGCACGACTGCACGTCGCGAAGATCGACGCCCACGGCGCATCTTTCCGTCAGCGAGTCATCACGCGCGCCGCTGTCACTTCCGGGGCCGAGTCGAGGCATGGATCGGTGACCTGCAGTCGTGCTCTGACTCGATGGCGACGCGTGGCACGACGGCTCCGGCCAGCGCGTGGGCGGCCCCCGGCACCGCCGGTATTCGGTGAGCGACGGCGACACGGGCTCCACCTGGTCGCGGTGCGCGCGATCCCGGGCATCGTCGCGTCGGGAATGGCACCCTCTCGGGATGGTGAATCCCTTCCTCGGCCTCGAGCACCGGCGGCCGGACGTCGACCTCGAGGAGGCTGCGCGGCTGCTCCTCGCCGGATGGGGGCGGACCGGGGTCGTCCGCCAGCTCGGCAGCCACCAGGACCGCAACATCCTCGTCGACGGGCCGGACGGCAGGTTCGTCCTGAAGGTGGCGCGGCACGGGATCTCGCGCCGCGAGCTCGACGCGGAGAACGGGGCGATGCGCCACGTCGCCGAAGCCGGGGTGTCGTTCGCGGTTCCAGTCCCAGTCCCCGCGCTCGACGGCTCGCTGGTCGTCGCCCTCCCGATGAGGACCGGCGTCGTGCACGACGTCAGGCTGGTGACGTTCGTCGATGGGACGCCGCTCGAGGACCATCGGTTCTTCGCGCCGGCCGTCCTCCGCGCACACGGATCGATGGCAGGCGAGCTTGCGGTCGCCCTCGCGGGCTTCGATCATCCGGGCCTCGACCGCGCATTCCAGTGGGACCTCCGGTACGCGGCCGATATCTGCGACGCGCTCGCGCCGTTCGCGTCGACGCCGGATCGCCGCGAGCTCCTCGATGCCTCGATCGCCCGCGCGATGGCGGTGCTCGAGCCGCTGACCCCCGACCTCCGCGTCCAGGCGATCCACGCCGACATCACGGATCAGAACACCCTCGCAACTCCCGATGCCGCGGGCCGCCCGATGCCGTCGGGGATCATCGACTTCGGCGACGTCTCGCGGACGTGGCTCGCGGCCGAGCTCGCCGTGACGATCGCGGCCGACACGATGTTCGACCTCGGTCGGCCTATCCAGCTCGCGCGGTCGATCGCGGAGGGGTTCACGGCGCGCCTGCCACTCGCGGCCGCGGAGCTCCGGGCGACCTGGCCGCTCGTCCTCGCGCGCGCCGCGTCCGTGGCGATCAGCGGCGACCACCAGGCGTCGCTCGAGCCGGACAACCGGTACGTGATCGAGTCGCGCGAGGCCGAGTGGGCGGCGCTCGAGGCGATTGCGGCCGTGCCGTTCGAGTTGGCGACGGAGGCGCTTCGCGAGGCCGCCGGGCTGGGGCCGGTCGAGCGGCCGGTGGTCAAGCGCGCCGTTGCGCCCGTGCTCGCGGACCCGCCCGTGCCGATGGTCCTCGACCTCTCGACGACGAGCGACGCCCTCGATGGCGCGGCGATCGGCGACACCGGTGCCGTCGGTCCGCTGGTCGCGGCCGCCGAGGCGGCGGGGTGCATGGCCGTCGGCCGGTGGGGCGAGGCACGGCTCGTCGACACGGTCCTTGACGCGGTCGATGAGCCGTCGACGATCCACCTCGGCGTCGACCTCTTCGCACCCGCCGGCAGCGGGGTCCAGGCACCCGTGGGTGGTCTCGTCCGGCACGTCTCGGGGGCGGTCGTCGTCGAGGGCGTGGAGGACCTCGTGCTCTGGGGCGTCGACGCCGTCGTCGCGGCAGGCGACCGTGTCGAGGCAGGCGATCGCATCGGGACGGTCGCCGCCGACGCGCCGGACGGGCTGCCGCCGCACGTCCACGTCCAGCGCGTCCTCGAACCGGGGCTCGACGCTCCCCGCCGCGCCGTGCCCTCGCTCGCGTCCGCGTGGCAGCGCCTGTGCCCGGATCCGTCGGCGATCCTCGGCCTCGAGCCCGCGATCGCGGCCGCCCCCGCCGACGATCCGCGGGCGCTGCTTGCCCGGCGCGACGCCGTGCTGGCGACGACCCAGGAGCACTACTTCGAC
>DATFQL010000127.1:0-8670 GCA_035264305.1 Candidatus Limnocylindrales bacterium
GGGATCGCGGCCGCGCGAGGCGAGGTCGGCGAAGAACGCCGACGTGGCGGTGCCCATGAACGGCCTCCCTGCTCGCGAACCGGTGCCGCCGCGACGCGCGTCACAGGGTGCGTCGGTACGTGGTCCCGATGCTGCGGACACCCGTGTCGACCGCCATCACCCGGATCGGACGAGCCGTCTGGCCTCGGTCGATCCGACGCGGCTCCGCGTCCGGACGCCCCGGCCCGCGCACGGTGAGAATCGGTGCCCCGCGAACCCGAACCGATCACCTAAGGGCCGCCGCGCTACCCTGCCCGCGTGACGGGCGTGGAGGACGACGAGTTCGAGGCGTGGGTCGTCGAGGCGATCGACGCCCTGCCCCAGGCGTTCCGGGACCGGCTGGGCAGCGTCGCGATCGTGATCGAGGAGTCGCCGACCGACGAGCAGCTCCGCTCGGTCGGGGCCGCCGGTTTGTACGGCCTGTACCACGGGGTGCCGCGCAACCGGACGGGCGCGGACTGGGCGCCCACCCCGTCGCGGATCACCATCTTCCGGGGCACGATCGAACGGACAGCGCGCACGCCCGAGGCGATGCGCGAGCGGGTGATCGACACGGTGCATCACGAGATCGCGCACCACTTCGGCATCGGCGACGAGCGGCTGCTCGAGCTCGAGCGGGAGCGGACCGGCCGCTAGGGCGGCTGGCAGGCGCCGTGGACGCGCGAATCCTGCTCGTGGAGGACGACCCGTCGATTCGCGAGATCACCGCGATCGGCCTGCGTGCCGCCGGGTTCGACGTGAGCTCGGCGGCCGACGGTCCGACGGCCCTCGAGCGCTGGCGGCAGGAGCAGCCGGACCTCGTGCTCCTCGACGTGATGCTTCCCCGCCTCGACGGGCTCGAGGTGCTGCGCGCGATCCGCCGCGAGTCCACGACGCCGGTCGTGATGCTCACGGCGCGCGCGGACACGATCGACGTCGTCGTGGGCCTCGAGTCCGGCGCGGACGACTACGTCCGCAAGCCGTTCGAGCTGCCCGAGCTCGTCGCCCGGGTGCGCGCCGCGCTCCGCCGGCACGCGCCGGAGGCCGACGGGGACGGCGCCCCACGCCGGATGCGGCTCGGCCCCGTCGAGATCGACCCCGGCGGGCGGAGCGTCGCGAGGGACGGTGCGCCGGTCGAGCTCACGCGCACGGAGTTCGACCTGCTCGTCGAGCTTGCCCGACATCCGGGCCAGGTCGTCGACCGCGACCGCCTCCTCGATCGCGTCTGGGGATACGACTACCTCGGAGATTCGCGCCTGGTCGACGTCGCGATCGCCCGGCTGCGCGCCAAGATCGAGGCCGATCCGGCCGAGCCGCGCCTGGTCCTCACCGTTCGCGGGGTCGGCTACAAGGCCGCCCGGGACGCCTGAGCGGAGCCGATGCGCAGCCTCCGCACGCGACTCGCGCTCACGCTCGTCCTGCTCGTGACGCTCACCGTCGCCGCGATCGGCATCGGCGTGTACGCCTTCGTCGACGCGTCGCTCCGTGACCGGCTGGTCGCCGACGCGCGCCAGCAGGCCGACTTCAACCTGTCCGTCCTCCTGCCCGCGATCCAGCCGCAACCCGCCGACCGCGCGGCGTTCGGCGCGAGCGGCCTCCCCGAGCAGTTCCGGCTTCGCGGTGACGCCGACGTCATCGCGGATTTCGGCGATGGCGAGCCGTGGGTTCCCGCCCGGCTCCCGAGGGCGCTCGACGAGGTGCCGCCTGCGCTGCGGACGATCGTCGGGCGGGGCGAGCTCGGGTACGCCTGGCAGCCGATGGGCGGCGAGCCGTCGCTCGTCGTGGGCGCGCGGCCGGCGGCCGGTCCGTCGCTGTACTTCGTGTTCCCGGCCCGGGCCGTCGAGGACGCCCTCGGACAGCTGCGACTCGGGCTTCTCGCCGGCGGCCTCGTCGCGATCCTCCTCGCCCTCGTGACGTCGGGCCTCATCGCGCGCGGGATCCTTCGGCCCGTGACCGCGGGCGCGGCGGCCGCCCGGCGGATCGCGGACGGCGACCTCGACGCTCGTGTCCCGACCGGGGGAACCGAGGAGATGGCGCGCTGGGCCCGCGAATTCAACCGGATGGCGGACTCGCTCCAATCGACGGTCACGCGGCTCGAGGCGGCGCAGGGCCAGAATCGCCGGTTCGTCGCCGACGTGACACACGAGCTCCGGACGCCGCTCACCGCACTCGTCGCGGAGGCTTCGGTGCTCGAGGCGTCGATCGACACGCTGCCGCCGGACGGCCGCCGGGCCGCGCAGCTCCTGGTGGCCGACGCGCGCCGGATGCGGACGCTCGTCGACGACCTGCTCGAGATCTCCCGCTTCGACGCCGCCGTCGAGCAGCCCGCGGTCCAGGCGATCGACCTGGGACGGCTCGTCACGGCCGTGGTCGCGGCGCGCCACCCCGAAGCGACGGTCGTGCTTCCGTCGCAGCCCGTCGTCGTCGACTCCGACCCCCGGCGGCTGGAACGGATCCTGGGCAACCTGCTCGACAACGCCCGCGCACACGCGCCCGGGGCGCGCGTCGAGGTGTCGCTCACGCCGGTGACGGGCGGCGCCGTCATCGTCGTCGCGGACCGCGGGCCCGGCGTGGCGCCAGATGCGCTGGCGCACCTGTTCGACCGGTTCTGGAAGGCCGACCCGTCGCGTACCGGCGGCACCGAGCCGGGGGGCTCGTCGGGGCTCGGCCTCGCCATCGCCTCGGAGCATGCGGCGCTGCTCGGCGGCAGCCTCCGTGCGCGGAACCGGCCCGGCGGCGGCCTGATCGTCGCGCTGAGCGTGCCCGTGACACAACGGTTACCTGCGGGCCACGCGGCCGACACACGAGCGGCCGATCCTCGGGGCGCATCACCACCCGCATCGAGGGCCGGCTCATGACCCGCCTCACCTCCACGGTCATCCTCCTCCTCGCGGCACTCGCGGCCGGCTGCTCGCCGTCGGTCGGATCGCTCGGCTCCCCGGCGACTCCGCCCGCGACCGCCGAGCCGTCGCTCGCACTCCCGTCGGACGACGCGACGCCGGACCTCTCGTCACCTGAAGCCACCGCGTCGACCGTTCCGTCGACCGGGCCGTCCCTTTCGCCGGGCCCGTCGGCGCCCGGCGCGTCGGCATCGCCGAGCCGGACCCCGTCGCCCACCGCAGCCGTCACGCCGCGTCCCACCGCGACCGCCGCCCCGTCGGGTACCTCGATCGTCCGGGCGTACTTCGTCCTCGGCAGCTTCACCGGCAACGAGGGGCTGGCTCCCGTGCTGCGGGAGATTCCCAGGACCAAGGCCGTCGCGACCGCGGCGATGCGGGCCCTGCTCGCGGGACCTGACGATCCGGAGCTCGCGGCCCGACCCGCGATGTACACCGCGATCCCCGACGGGACGACGCTCCTGGGCCTCTCGATCGCGGACGGGGTCGCGACCGTCAACCTCTCCCGCGAGTTCGAGTCCGGGGGCGGGAGCGCGTCCGTCCTCGCCCGCCTGGCGCAGGTCACCTACACGCTGACCCAGTTCCCCACGGTGACAGGCGTCCGGTTCCAGCTCGACGGCGTGCCGGTCACGACGTTCGGTGGTGAGGGCGTCGTCCTCGACGAGGCCGTCGGGCGCGACGACTTCCGGGACCAGCTCCCGGCGATCTTCGTGGATCGGCCCGCGTGGGGCGCGAGCCTCGGCAACCCCGGGACGGTCAGCGGCGAGGCAAACGTGTTCGAGGCGACGTTCCAGGTCGCGCTCCTCGATGCCCGCGATCGGACGCTCGTGACGAAGACCGTGACGGCCTCGTGCGGGACCGGCTGCTGGGGCACGTTCAAGACGTCGCTTTCCTACACTGTGACGGGCGCGCAGTGGGGCACGCTCCGGGTGTTCGAGCTGTCGGCCCAGGATGGCTCGCCGACCAACGTCACGGAATACCCCGTCTGGCTGACGCCCGCCGGGTGACCCGGACCCGTGGCTACGGCAGCCGGGCGAAGGCGTCGATCAGCAGTCGCTCGAAGCGGGGACGGTCGATGACGATGCCGACGTCGGCGTTCGGCGTGCGGCCGTCCCGACGCAGGCGATACGGGAGGCCGTCGCACACGGTTCGCCCGCGTGCCGGGCCGTTCGTGGTGTCGACCGCGACGTGGTACGGCGCGACCTGGACGAGGTCCGGGACGATCAGGTGGGCGACGGCGACCGCGTCGTGGATCGCCGTCGTCGTCGAGCCGGACCATTCCAGGTTGCGGTCCAGCGCGTAGTCGGTCAGCTCGGCGGCGACGCGGCCCGACACGTTCCCCAGCGCCCGCAGCTCGGCGGCCGACTCGCGGTCCAGCAGCGCCTGGTGGGTCACGTCGAGGCCGATCATCGTGATCGGGACGCCGCTGCGGAATACGACGTCGGCGGCCTCGGGGTCGGCGACAATGTTGAACTCGGCCGATGCCGTCGTGTTCCCCTCCCCGATCGAGCCGCCCATCAGGCACAGGTGCGAGATCCGCCCGGCGAGGTGCGGGTACAGGCGCAGCACCAGGGCGATGTTGGTGAGCGGGCCGATCGGCGCGATCGCGACCGGGTCCGGGTGCTCGGCGAGGATCCTCGCGATGAGGGCGACGGCACCCTCGGGCCGTGCTTCACCGGGCGCGGCGTCGAGGACGGCGGACCCGATCCCGCTCTCGCCGTGGACCTCGGTTGCCCGCACGACCGAGCCGAGCAGGGCGCCCGCGGCCCCCTCCGCCACCGGCACGTCGTCGCGGCCGTACGCGTGAAGCAGCCGCAGCGCGTTGTCGGTGCACCGCGTGACGTCCGCGTTGCCGCCGACCGTGGTAACGGCAAGCAGCTCGATCTCGGAGCTGGCGGCCGCAAGCCCGATGGCCAGCGCGTCGTCGAGGCCGGGGTCGCTGTCGATGATCAGCGGGATGGGCTGCTCCGGCGTCCCGAACGGGGCCGTCCGCTCTCCGGCCTCGGCCTTGTGGTAGGTGGGGATCGCGTGGACCGGTCCCCACTCCTCCACGTTGTAGCCTGCGCTCACCGCCTAGCCCTGGTCGTACGGCTGGCCGGCAGCGGCCGGGCCACGAACACGCCCCACGACGCCCGCCACGACGATGATCGTCACGAGATACGGGACGCTGTTGAGCAGCTGCGGCGGGACGTCGACGCCGAGGATGGACAGCAGGGCCTGGGCGGAGTCGGCGAACCCGAACACGAGCGCCGCCCCGAACGCGTACACCGGGTTCCAGGCACCGAAGATGACCGCCGCCAGCGCGATGAACCCGCGCCCGGCCGACATGTTCATCTGGAACGAGCCCGCCGAGGCCAGGCTGAGCGCCGATCCCGCGATGCCGGCCATGACCCCGGCGAGGACCATCGCCCGGTAGCGGATCTTGATGACATCGATGCCGACGGTGCCTGCCGCCGACGGCTTTTCCCCGGAGGCACGCAGGCGAAGCCCCCACCGCGTCCGGAACAGCATGTACGTGAGCGCGATCATCACGAGCAGCGTGAAGTACACGTACGGCGTCTGGTTGAACAGGATCGGCCCGATCACCGGGAGATCGCCGAGGATCGGGAGCTTCACGGCCTCCACGGTCGGTGGCGTGTTGAGCTCGGTGTTCTTGGACAGGACGCGCAGGAACAGGAAGTTGGTGATGCCGAGCGCGCCGATGCCGATCACGACGCCGGCGATGATCTGGTCGACCTTCCAGCGGATGCCGAGCCACGCCAGGAGCAGCGCGACGAGGATCCCGCTGATCGCCGCGGCGACGACGCCGATGAACGCGGCGACCCCCATCATGAACGGCGAGGGGTCGGCGCCGAGCTGCAGCCTCACGACGCTGGCCGCGACCGAAGCCACGCAGGCGCCGATGAGGAACTTGCCCTCGATCGCGATGTTGAGCAGGCCCGAACGTTCCGACAGGATGCCCGCGAACGCCCCCAGGGTGATCGGCGTCGCGAGCGCGAGCGTGCCCTGGAGGACGCCGCTCAGGTTCGCCGTCTTGCCGTCGAGCAGCGCTGCGAGCGTGGTGATGACCCACAGCGGGAGGATGACCGCGAGCATGCGACGCCACCTGAACGAGGCGCCGCGGTAGAGCTGCCACAGCCCGGTCCCGCCGGTGACGACGCCGGTCACGATCCACAGCACGCCGACCGTCGTCTGGAGCGGGAGCGCCGTGCCGCCCTGCCTGTCGATCCAGAACGAGAACTTCGCGGGCACCTCGATCGTGCCGATCGCCAGCTGCAACGCGAACAGGCCGAGGATCGCGAACACGATGCCGCGGATCCGCGCGGCTCGGCGGGCGGCGCGGGCGGCGGTGGAGTCCTCGTGCAGCGCGTGCTCGGCGAACGTCGCGTCGGCCGCGGTCATGCGGCGCTCCCTTCGGGCGTCGGCGCATCCGGCTTCGCGGACGCCGCGGGAGCCGACGGTGTGTCAGGCGTCTTCTTCCGCCGGTCGATCCGCCAGATCGCCCGGATGAGCCCGGGCGCGGCGACGAACATGATCACCAGCGCCTGGATGAAGAACAGGAGGTCGAGCGGGATCCCGGTCTTCACCTGCATCAGCCCGCCGCCCGTCCGGAGCGCGCCGAACAGGAGCGCCGCCAGCACGATGCCGAACGGCCGGTTCCCCGCGAGCAGCGCGAGCGCGATGGCGTTGAAGCCGTACCCCGAGCTGATGTCGTTGGACATCTGCGGGACCGTGCCCAGGACCTCCATCGACCCGCCGAGACCGGCGAGGGCACCCGACAGCGTCATCGCAAGGATGATCGAGCCTGACGCGCTCATGCCCGCATACCGGGCGGCGGTCATGTTGAAGCCGGCTGCGCGCAGCTCGAAGCCCTTCGTCGTCTTGAACAGGAACCAGGACACGATCACGGCCATGACCAGCGCGACGACGAAGCCCCAGTGGAGGCGGATCGCGGGCAGGGCGATGAGCGGCGGGATGCGCACGAAGTCGGACAGGACCTTGGAGATGGGCTGGTCCGAGCCCTCGACCCGCAGGAACTCCGAGCGCAGCCCGAACAGCACGATCTGCGCGGCCACGTAGTTGAGCATGATCGTCGTGATGACCTCGCTCGCACCGGTGCGAGCCTTGAGGAATCCGGGGATGAACCCCCAGAACGCGCCGGTCAGCACGCCGCAGATCGTCGACACGAGGATGATCAGCAGCAGCGGCTGGTCCTTCAGCGCGATCGCGCCGACCGCCGCGCCGAACGCCCCCAGGACGAACTGCCCCTCGACGCCGATGTTGAACGCGCCGCTGCGGAACGAGACCGCAACCGCGAGGCCGGTGAAGATCAGCGGCGTCGCCGCCACGAGCGTCTCCGTGAGTGGCCGGACGGCCGAGGCGAGCGCGCGCGGCGTCGGGTCGGCGAGCGCAGCCGAGTACCGCGCAGGGTCCCCGAGCGCGCCGACGACCATGGCCCCGTACGCGTTGACGACGGTCCCGAAGGCGCCGCCGAGCGCCGCGGCCGGGTCCGTCCCGAGCTTCGACAGGTTCTCGAAGTCCGTGACCAGGATGAACAGCGACCCGACGATGAACGCCGTCACGATGGCGAGGATCGGGACGAACGCGGGCCGCAGCGCCCGGCCGACGCGACTCAATGGACGCCTCCCATGAGCATGCCGACCTTCTCGTAGGTCGCCTCGTCCCCCTCGACGACCCCCACGACCTGGCCGCCCTGCATCACCGCGATCCGGTCGCCCACCGCCAGCACCTCGTCGAGCTCCGTGCTCACGATGAGGATCGCAGCCCCCTGGTCGCGCTGCTCGACGATCCGCTTGTGGATGTACTCGATCGAGCCGACATCGAGCCCGCGCGTGGGCTGCGCGGCCACGACGAGCTTGAGGGGCCGCGAGAACTCCCGCGCGACGATGACCTTCTGCTGGTTGCCGCCGGACAGCGAGCCCGCGTAGGTGTCGATGCCGGGGGTCCGGACGTCGTAGTCCTTCACCGCCTGCTCGGCGTGCTCGTTGATCGCCGTCCGGTCGAGTCGCAAACCCTTGCTGTACGGCTCGCGGTGGTACGAGTCGAGGATGAAGTTCTCCGCGACCGTCATGTGGCTGATCAAGCCGTCCCGGTTGCGGTCCTCGGGAATGTGCGCGACGCCCTCGTCCGAGATGTGGCGCGGGCTGACGTGCTTGATGCTGTGCGCGTCGAGGTTGATCTCGCCCGAATCGACCTGGCGCAGCCCGACAATCGCCTCGACGAGCTCGGTCTGCCCGTTGCCCTGGACGCCCGCCAGGGCGACGATCTCGCCTGCCCGGACCTCGAGGTTGACGTCCTGGACCGCCATGTGGCCGCGATCGTCGCGGACGTGGAGATTCCGGATCTGCAGCACCACGTCGCCCGGCGTCGCGGGATCCTTCGGGACGCGGAGCTCGACGTCCCGGCCCACCATCAGGTTCGCGAGCTGCTCGCGGGTCGCTGTCTTCGGGTCCGCCGTGCCGGCCACCCGCCCCCGCCGGAGCACCGTGATCTTGTCCGCGACCTCGAGGACCTCGTTGAGCTTGTGGGTGATGAAGATGACCGTGGTGCCGGCCTCGGCGAGCCCACGGATGATGCCGAACAGCTCCAACGTCTCGAACGGCGTGAGCACCGCGGAGGGCTCGTCGAGCACGAGGATGTCGCTCTTCCGGTAGAGCGCCTTGAGGATCTCGACCCGCTGGCGCACGCCGACGGGGAGGTCCTCGATCTTGGCGTCGGGGTTGACGTTGAGGTT
>DATFQL010000128.1:0-15225 GCA_035264305.1 Candidatus Limnocylindrales bacterium
GCGGGCTCCGGCTGCGCCTCGGCGGCGACAGGCGGCTCGATGGCGAGCGGTGCCGCGGCATCGTCAGCCACGGCCGCAACGGGCTCGGGCTCGGTCGCAACGGGCTCGGGCTCCACGACAACGGCCTCAGGCTCCGCAACAACGGCCTCAGGCTCCGGCTCGGTGACGACCGCCAGAGGCGCCGCGTCTGCGACAAGCGGCACCGGCTCGGGTTCCCTCGCGATCGGCTCCGGTTCGACCGCTACCGCGACCGGGTCGGGCTCGGCGTCGACGAGCTCCGGCTGGACGTCGCGCTCGTTCTCGACCTCTATGCGCTCCGCCTCGACGCGCTCTTCGGCTTCGACAGCGGCACGGGCGGCGGCTTCCTCGGCAGCGATCCGCGCCTCGTACTCGGCGACCGCGTCCTCGAGGCTCTGACCCGGTGCGACGCCCTGGACGGCAGGCACGCGCTCGTGATCCTCGGGCGTCGCCTGCGCGACCAGCTCGTCGCCGGGTGGCGTCTCTGCACCAGGCTGCTGTGACGCGAGCGGCTCGTCGTCGCGCTCGTCGTCGCGCTCGTCGTCGCGCGCGGCGCTCGTCGCCGCAACCGCCGCCGCCGCTCCGATTGCCGCAGAGAGGTCGAAGCGCGCGTCATCGACGCCGTCCGCCTCGGCAGTCGCCTCGGCCTCTGCCTCGTCCAGTCCGAGTGCCCGCGACAGTCGCGCGGCCGAGAAGTCGGCATCCGGCCACGATTCGCGGATGTCCTCGACGCCGTTCGTTGGCTCGACCGGCGCGGGGACGGCGTCGACGAACGCGGCGGCCGCGAACGACGGCTCCTCCATCCCGGGGACGGGAGCGCAGGTCAGGCACCGCCCGTCGACGGTGTTCCAGCAGTCGCCGCACGTGTACTGCCGGCATGTCAGGCAGAAGTTGAACGTCTGGTGGAACGCGTCGAGCTGGTGCGAGACGGCCGCGAACTCCTCGTCGCTGCGTGCCTCGGCCATCGCCTCGGAGAAGGACGCGTCGTCCGAGAGGACGAAGTTCTTCATCCCCTTGCTGAGCGTGCGCACACGGCCAAGGCGGGAGCGTCGCGGCGCCGCCGATTCGAAGGTATAGCGGGTGCCGCACCGTTCGCAGAACGACTCGGTGAGGATTTCCGTCACGTGTTGCCCCCGCAGAAGCCGATCGAGGCGCCCGACCACCCCCGTCGAGCAGGGCCAGAGTATAGCCAAGCCCTCAACCTCCTCCCGACTCCGTGGTACCGAGGCAACGCGGCCGTTCGTCCCGGAAAGGGGGCGGATCGGGTTCCTCTGGTACGGTGGCGCGCGCCATGGCCGTGCTCGCCGACGTCGAACGCTTCCTCGAACGGGTCTTCGAGCGCTCCACCGCGCGGCTGTTTCGCGCGCACGTGCAGCCGGTCCAGCTCGAGCGTCGTGTGGAGCGTGCGATGGAGCGCGCCCGAACGGGGAGTCGCGGCCGGACGGTCGTGCCCGGCCGGTATCGCGTGCGAGTGCAGCCCGACGACCTGCGTGAGCTGGCCGATCACGCGGGCGGCGCCGAGGCGCTCGCGAGCCGGCTCGCAGACGCCGCGCTCACGTTCGCGCGCGCACATTCGTATCACCTGCCCGGACGACCGGGCGTCGCGCTCGTCGCGGATCCGTCGCTTTCGAAGGGCCAGGTCGAGGTCGACGCGGTCTCCGACGACGGCCGTCGCGCGGCCGCGATCTCGGGCCAGCAGGCCGCGGTCGCCGTCGCAGCGGCGGCGCCTCCGCCCGTCCCCGTCCCGGGGGCTGTCGAGCCCTGGACGCCGAACCCGATCGTCGATGCCATCGAGCCCGACCGGCAGGTCCGCAGCCCGGCTGCGGCGCCGACGCCGACCATCGAGGAGGCGTACCCCGGCGTCCGGGGGGACGGGACCCAGACGCTCGTCTTCCGTCGGCCGGCCCCGACCGCGACGCGGGCGGTCCTCCGCGTGTGGTCGTCGGATGGCGCCGAGCGCACGATCGAGGTCGACGGCACGCCGCTGAGCATCGGGCGATCGAGGGACAACGGGCTCGCCCTCGACGACGGCAAGGTGTCACGGCATCACGGCCGGCTCCAGGCGCGGCGGGGCACGCTCGTGTACACGGATCTCGGGAGCACGAACGGGTCGCGGGTGAACGGGATCCGCGTCGACGAGATCGCGCTCGGACTCGGAGACCGCCTCCTCATCGGCGACACCGTGCTGGTCGTCGAGACCCTCCCGGGCTGAGGGTGGACGGCTTCGTCCTCACCCTCTGGCTCGTCAGGCTCCTGTTCCTGCTCGCCCTCTATGCGTTCCTGTTCATGGTCGCGCGGGTCCTGCTGCGCGACCTCCGCGCCGCGTCGCGCGGACCGGCGGAGCTCGGCCGCCTCGTCGTCGTCGCGGCCCCCCGCGGCGAGCCTCCGGCCGGGTCCTCGTTCCCGCTCGACGCCGTCACGACGCTGGGGCGCGACGTCAACAACACGATCGTCGTCGACGACCCGTTCGCGAGCAGCGACCACGCGGTCCTGACGTTCCGCGGCCGTGCCTGGTACGTGGAGGATCTCGAGAGCACGAACGGCACGTACGTGAACGGCGTGCCCGTCGAGCGCGTCGCGCCGCTGGGGTTCGGAGACGAGCTCCAGGTGGGCGAGGTCCGCTTCCGGGTCGATCGAGGCCGGGCGTGAGCGCGGTCGTCCAGGCGCGACCGCGGAACGTAACGCGGTTCCGGATCCGCCCACGCCCGCGTCCCACCGAGCTCATGCTGCTCGCGCTGGTCGCGCTGGCGTTGCTGATCGGCGGGGCGTCGCTCGGCGCGACGCAGCGCTTCCGTGAGGCCGTCAACGAGGGAGCGACGCTCGACGCGCTCGACTTCGCGCCGCCCGATCCCCGCGGGCTCCTCGTGTATCTCGGGGCGCTGCTGCTCGTCCACGCGTTGTTCGTGCTCGCCGGCCGCCGGACCGATCAGGTGCTGCTGCCCGCTGCCGGCCTGCTCGGCGGGATCGGGCTGCTCCTCATGCAGCGCCTCCCGCAAGGGCTCGTCAGCCAGTCGTTCTTCGGGACGGAGCTCCTGCTGGGCCAGCTCCAGCTGTTCTGGCTCCTCATCGCGCTCACGATCCTGACGCTGCTCGCGCTCGTGGTCCGCTCCGATGCCTGGCTGCGGACCTACAAGTACACGTGGGCCGCCGCGGGGATCGCGCTGCTGCTCGCGACGTTCGTGTTCGGATCGGACGTGAACGGCGCCCGACTGACGCTGTCGATCGGGCCGTTGTCGGGGCAGCCCTCCGAGCTGCTGAAGGTCATCCTCGTCGTGTTCCTGGCCGGCTACCTGTCCGAGAACCGGTCGCTGCTCGCAGACGAGAGCACGCAGATCGGCCCGATCAGGCTGCCGCCGATCCCGTATCTCGCGCCCATGGTGGCGATGGTCGCCGTCGCGCTCTCGATCGTGGTCGTACAGCGCGATCTCGGCGCAGCGCTCCTGTACTTCGCGGTGTTCCTCGCGCTGCTGTACGTGGCGACGGGCCGGCTCTCGTACGTGCTCGGTGGCCTCGCCCTGTTCCTCGTCGGGTCGGTCGTCCTGTACAACCTGTTCGGCCACGTGCAGCAACGGGTCGACAACTGGCTCGACCCGTTCGCGGACCCGCGCGGCGTCGGGTTCCAGACGATCCAGGCCCTGTACGCGTTCGGCCGCGGTGGCCTGCTCGGCGTCGGGCTCGGCAACGGCCTCCCGACGATCGGGGGACGGCTCCCGATCCCGGCGGTGCACACCGACTACCCGCTCGCCGCGCTGGGCGAGGAGCTGGGGCTCATCGGCCTGCTCGCGATCCTCGGCCTGTACCTCGTCGTGGTCCAGCGGGGCCTGCGCATCGCCGCCGGCGCGCGCGACGACTTCCGGGGGCTGCTCGCCGCGGGTCTCGCGCTCGTCGTCGGCGTCCAGGCGTTCATCATCGCTGCCGGCAACCTCAAGCTGATCCCGCTCACCGGGATCACGCTGCCGTTCATCTCCTACGGCGGCTCGTCGCTGCTCGCCAACGCGGTCGTCATCGGCCTGCTGCTCGCCCTGTCCGATCGCGGTCCCGAGCCGCCGGCCGTCCCGACCACACGCCGCCGGCGGCTGCCCGGTCTGCGCCGGCGCGACGCATGAGCGATCCCGTCGCCCCCACGCCGCCTGCCGGTCTCCGGTCACGCCGGTCCATCGCGGGCAACGTGATGCGCACCGGGACGGCGCTCACGCTGATGTTCGCGATCCTGGCCGTCGGGGCGGGGTACTGGCAGGTCGTCGAGGCGCAGCGGCTCTCGACGGCGCCCGACAACCCCGCAGTCATCGCAGTCGCGCGCCGCGCCCTGCGCGGACCGATCGTCGACCGCTTCGACCGGTGGCTCGCGCGAAGCGCCCGCGACACGAACGGCGAAGCGGTGCGCGAGTACCGCGACGACGCGATCAGCCACGTCGTGGGGTACGCGTCGCGGCAGTACGGCACGACCGGGCTCGAGCGGGCGTACAACGCGGAGCTGATCGGGTTGTCCTCGGACGCGCTGGGCGGCCTCCTGTCCAAGTTCGACACCACTCCCAACGAACCCCTCGGCCTCAAGTCCACGCTCGACCTGCGCCTGCAGCGCGCGGCGGTCAACGGCCTGGGTGACGACCGCGGCGCGGTGGTGATGCTCGACCCCGCCTCCGGCGACGTGCTGGCGCTTGCGTCGACCCCCGTGTACGACGCCAACGGCATCGCGGATCCGGACACCGCGGCCGCGACCTTCGACGAGCTCCGCGAGGACGACTCGGACCCGCTCCTGCCGCGCGCGACGCTCGGGCGCTACGTGCCCGGCTCGGTGTTCAAGATCGTGACCGCGGTCGCGGGCCTCGACAGCGGCCGCATCGAGCCGTCCACGACGTTCGCCGAGCAGCCACCCGCCGAGGAGGACGGCCTGCGCGTCGAAGGGTTCCGGATCCGAGACGGCCACCATCCGCAGACGGGCGACGCGGAGCTCGACCTCGTCGGCGCAACCGAGGTGAGCTGCAACATCTGGTACGCCCTCGCCGGCCTCGAGACCGGTGGGGATCGGCTCGTCGACGGCGCGGCGGAGATGGGCTTTGGGGAGCAGCTGCCGTTCGACCTCCCCACGGCGATCAGCCGCGTGAACAACGGCGACGGCAACGCGCCGGGCGGGTTCGACGACGACGTCGAGCTCGCATCCGCATCGTTCGGGCAGGCCGAGACGTTCGTGACGCCGCTCCAGATGGCGCTCGTCGCGTCGACGGTCGCCAACGACGGCGTCCTCATGACGCCGCATCTGGTCAGCGCGGTCACGGGGGAGGGCGCCGGGACGCGCACCATCGACCCTGCGATCTGGCGGCGCGTCCTCGGGGGCGCCGACGCGCAGGCGATCCAGCAGGCGATGCAGGAGGCGGTCGAGGGCAACCTGGGGCGCCAGTTCACCGCGGGTGCCAAGGTGCGCGGCGTGCCGACCGCCGGCAAGTCGGGCACGGCCGAGCTCGGTGGCCGTGGGGAGCCCCACTCGTGGTTCATCGGCTTCGCCCCGGTCGACAACCCCAAAGTCGCGATCGCCGTGCTCGTGGAGCGGGGCGGGCGGGGTGGCGAGCGCGCCGCGCCCCTCGCCGGCGACCTGATGAGCCGCTACTTCGAGCTGTACGGCACCCCGTAGACGCTACGCTCCGCGGGTGACCGACCCCGCGATGCGCCCGCCGACCCAGCCGCGTCCCCTCATCGAGCGACTCGGCCTCGCCCTCATCGCGGTCATCCTCGGCGGCCTGTTCGCCCTCGTGGGCATCGCCGCGTTCGTCGGCGGGGAGCCGTTCCTGGGCGTCATGGGGGTCATCGGCTGCCTGATGGTCCTGTGGGTGGGTGGCCTGACGCTGTTCCGTGGCTGACGCCGGACGCACCGGCCACCCCAGCCTCCTCGCGCGCGCCGGTTCGGCCTTCTTCGGCGTTTTCTGAACCTATTCGGGTCTGCTGACGCCATAGTGCGTAGAACCCGATTTCGGGCACGGACGTACACTCAGTCAAGGAGCAGCGACGTCGCCTGCGCCCCGATCCCGTTGCGCGACGTCACCGCACGGCCGGGCCCACCGTGAGAGGGCCCGGCATGGGAGCACGACCGCGGTAGCGGCCGGAGACGGGAGTCCGATGAGCAACATCCAGCAGGTCGGGGACAAGGTCCTCGCCAACGTCGAGCGCGTGATCGTCGGCAAGCACCACGAGGTGCGCCTGGCGCTCGTCGCGCTGCTGTGTCGCGGCCACCTGCTCATCGAGGACGTGCCGGGAACCGGCAAGACGGTCCTCGCCAAGGCCATCGCGCGCAGCCTGGGCTGCACCTTCCGGCGGATCCAGTTCACGCCGGACCTGCTCCCGTCCGATGTCACCGGGCTGTCGATCTACAACCAGAAGACGCAGGAGTTCGAGTTCCGGCCCGGCCCGATCATGAGCCAGGTCGTGCTCGCGGACGAGATCAATCGCGCGACGCCGAAGACGCAGTCGAGCCTGCTCGAGTGCATGGAGGAGCGCCAGGCGACGATCGACGGCGTCACCCACCCGATGCCGGACCCGTTCCTCGTGATCGCGACGCAAAACCCGATCGAATACGAGGGCACGTTCGCGCTCCCCGAGGCCCAGCTCGACCGGTTCATGCTCCGGATCCGCCTCGGCTATCCGCAGCTCCTCGACGAGATCGTGATCCTCGACGAGCAGAAGCGGACGCACCCGCTCGAGGACCTCAGCGACGTCGTCTCGGTGGAGGAGTTGCGCGACCTGCAGGCCTCGGTTCGCGAGATCTACGTCGATCCCGCCGTCAGCGACTACATCGTCCGGCTCGTCTCGTCGACGCGCAGCCACCCGGACGTCTACCTGGGCGCGAGTCCGCGCGGCTCGATCGCGCTGTACCGGGCGAGCCAGGCGCTCGCCGGCCTGCTCGGCCGGGACTATGTCATCCCCGACGACGTCAAGGCGCTCGCCGAGCCCGCCCTCGCCCACCGCGTGATCATCAAGACCTCGTCCTCGATCCACGACATCAGCGCAGCCCACGTCGTGCGCGAGCTCGTCGAGGCGACGCCCATCGAGGCCGCGGCTCGCCAGACGGGCGGCCCGCGCGAGGTCCGCCCCACGCCCACGGCCGGTTGACCGGCCGCGCCTGACCCACCGATCGTCGCCGCGTCACCCGGCCCCCGGAGGATTCGACCTTCGTGTTCCGCCGCCTCCAGCTCCTGATCCTCGCGGTCGTGCTCCTGGTGGCCGCGTTCTCGACCGGATTCCAGTACCTGTTCTTCCTCGTGTACGCCGGTCTGCTGGTCGGAGGCGGGAGCTACATCCTGACCCGCCTGGGTCTCGCTGACCTCGAGGCGGGGTATGCCGTGAGCCAGCTCTCGGGCCATGTGGGCGACCGGCTCCGCGTCACCTACACGCTCCGCAACACCGGCCGGCTCGTCAAGCCGTGGCTCGAGGTCCACAACCCGACGACGCTGCCCGGTGGTCTGCCCGGCCGGGCCTTGAGCCTGCGCGGCCGGCAGGAGCGCAGCTGGCTCGTGCGCACGCCGCTCGTGCGGCGGGGCCATTTCCGGATCGAGCCCCTCCAGATCCGGACGGGCGACCCGTTCGGCTTCTTCGAGGCGTCCGCGAGCGTCGGCCAGGGGATCACGCTCGTCGTGTATCCGAGGATCGACGCGCTGCCGATGTGGCGCCTCCCGCCGGCGAACATCGAGGGCGCGCACGCGCAGCCCGAACGGACGCTCCAGACGACGCCCCTGGCGACGACGGTCCGGCCCTACGCGCCGGGCGACTCGATGAACCGGATCCACTGGCGGACGACGGCCCGCACCGGTGAGATCCAGGTGAAGGAGTTCGACCTCGAGCAGACGGCCGACGCGTGGATCTTCATGGACCTCGACGCGGCCAACGAGGCAGGCGCCGGCGACGATTCGACAACCGAGGTGGCCGTCCGTGCGGCAGCATCGATCGCGGACAAGGCGCTGAGCGAGAACCGAGCCGTCGGCCTCACCGTCAGCGCGCACCGGATGACGGTGGTCCCCGCGGACCGAGGAGCCCGCCAGCGGCTGAAGATCCTCCAGCTGCTCGCCGCCGTGGAGGCGGATGGCCGGACGCCGCTCAGCGAGGCGCTCGTGACCGGCGTGAACCGGCTTCGGCGGGGCATGACCGCGATCGTCGTGACGTCGTCGCAGGACATGTCGTTCGTGCGTCCGCTCGCCACGCTCCGGACGCGCGGCATCAGCGCCGTCGTCGTGCTGCTCGACGTCGCGCAGTTCCAGCCCGCGGCCGACGATACGGCCGCCGAGGCGCAGCGCCAGCGAACGCGGGCCGTTCGTCATGCGCTGTCGGAGTACGAGGTCCCGACGTACGTCGTGCGCCCGGGGCAGGCACTGGCAGAGGCGCTGGCGCGATGAGCATCGATACGACGCGCATCCGACGGCCGGAGGAGGGCTGGCTGACGCTCCTCCTCGTCGCCGCACTCGCGCTCATCCTCGCGTCCGCGATCGACGACCCCGCATGGGTCAACGGCAAGGGTGAGCTCACTGATGGCCTGTGGCTGTGTGCCCTCCTCGGCGTCGGGTTCGGGTTCGCCGGGCCGAAGCTGCGCTGGGGTCGCTGGACGACCCACCTCGTGGGCGCCCTCTTCGCGGGCCTCCTCGTGCCGATCCTCGCCGGGTTCGCCGCGCTCCCGGGCAGCGCGCCGGCGGCGGCGTTCAACGCGACCGCCGACGGGACGATCGACGCGTACCTCGACATCGCCTGGCGCAGCCTGGAGTTCACCCGGGAGGAGATCCACTACGTCGTCGTGCTGGGCATCGTTGCCTGGGGCACGTCGCAGTTCGGCTCGTACGCCGTGTTCGGCCACCGCCGGCCGCTCAACGCCGTGGTCGTCATGGGCCTCGTGCTCGTGCTCAACGCCACGTTGACGATCGACCACCTCAACTACGTTCTCGCGTTCACGATCGCGTCGCTGTTCCTGCTCATCGAGATGCACGCGTTCGACGAGCGAGCGACGTGGATCCGGCGGCGGATCGGTGACCCGACGACGATCTCCGGGATGTACCTGCGTGGCGGGACCGTGTTCATCGTGCTCGCGATGCTCGGCTCGATGCTGCTCACCCAGCGCGCGGCGTCGAGCCCGCTGGCGGGTGCGTGGGACGGGGTCGACGACGACCTGATCTCGTTCGGGGAGCGGATCAGCCGGCTGCTGCCGATGGGCGGCGCCTTGCGGCCGATCGGCGGGGTCCAGTTCGGCGAGGTCGCCCGGATCACGGACACCTGGATCACCGACCCGGGGATCGCCTTCACCGCCACGGTTCCGTCGACCGAGGAGAAGCTCAGGTGGCGCGCGGCGACGTACGACACGTACGGCATGACGGCGTGGGCGCAGAAGAACAAGACGAGATTCAACGTGAACGCGGGCGAACCGATCATGGAGGGCCTGCCCGAGAACCCCGAGGAGGACACGACACGGCCGATCACGGTCACCGTCCGCCCAGAGCAGTACGAGCAGGGGCTGATGCTGGTGCCGGGCGTGCCCGTCACCGCCGACCAGGCGACCGAGCTCGAGATCACCGGGTCCCAGGGCTGGTTCGCGACCGTCCACATGACCGATGGCCACGCGCCGTACACCGTCGACGCGGCGGTCCTCGAGCTGGGCGACTCGCAGGAGCTGATCACGGGACACCGCCTCGAGGCGGCCGGAACGGGGTACCCGGCCGAGATCAGGGACCTCTACACGCAGGTTCCGGATGACGCGCTGGGCCCGGACGCGAGGGCACTGCTCGCGACGATCCTCGACGCCGCGGGCACCACCAACCCGTACCGGCTGTCGGTGTTCATGCAGAACTACCTCCAGACCAACCCGGACTTCGAGTACGACACGGACCTCACCGATCAGTCGTGCGACGCCGGGGCGGTCGAGTGCTTCGCCCGGACGAAGCACGGGTACTGCCTCCACTACGCGTCGACGATGGCGATGCTGCTCCGTGCCGCGGACCCGGCGCATCCCATCCCGACCCGCCTCGTCCAGGGATTCCTGCCGGGCAAGCGCACGGGGAACACCGAGACGGTGGAGAACCTCAACGCCCACGCCTGGGTGGAGGTCTACTTCCCGGGCTACGGGTGGATCCCGTTCGACCCGACCGGGGGGATCGGCGCCGAACCAACCGTCATCGCCGACGGCCCGTCGCTGCCGCCGGCGACGCCGCTCGCGAGCATCGGCGGCACTGAGGCCCCCGACCCGACCCGCTTCCGTGGCGGCGACCTTCCCGAGGCCGCGGGGGGGACAACCGGCGCGGGGCCCGCGGATCGCGCGTTGCTCGTCCTGTTCTCCGTCCTGCTGGCGGTCGTCGTGCTGACGATCGCGGGCGCGGCGTGGCTGCGAGGCCCGCGCGGAGAGGTGTCGCCGGACACGGCCTGGCAGTCGATGGCGAGGGCCGCCTCCCGGTTCGGGTTCGGCCCCAAGCCGACGCAGACGGTGTACGAGTACGCGAGCGCGCTCGGCGAGCTCGTGCCTGTCGCCAAAGCGGACCTCCAGACCGTCGCGGACGCCAAGGTCGAGACGACGTATGCCGGGGTCCGGCTGGGTGGCGCGCGGCTCGATGCGGTGCGCGCCGCGACCCGTCGGCTTCGGATCTCGCTGCTGCGACTCGTCGTCCGCCGGCCCCGGAAGGGTCGCGGCAAGCGGGTCTCGCTCCGCTGACGTTGCGGGCCCGGGCGCGAGCTGCGGACGCGGGTCGGCCCTAGAGCGCGCCGGAGCGTGCGCGGCGCTCCGCCGCCGCCAGCGCGGCCTCGTCGAGCAGTGGCGCGAGGTGCTCGGTGAGGTTCGCGGCGCGCAGGACGGGACGTCCCCCGCGGAGCTCCACCACCGTGATCCCGGTCAGCGCCATCGTGAACATCCAGAAGTGCTCGAGCGGCAGCCCGAACAGCGTGAGCAGCGTGACCTTGAACACGCCATCGTGCCCCACGAGGATCGACCAGGGCTGGTCGGCGCCGCCCCCTACGCCCGCGTAGCCGCTGACCTGCGGCCGGTCGAGGCTTCCGCGCGGGTAGTCCCGCCCGAGGCGCGCGAGGATCGTCGCGAGCGCGGGTCGAACGCGTGCCTGGACCTGCGCCGGTGACTCGCCGCCCGGCGCCCACGTCTCCCATGGCCGCCGCCGCCAGCCCGCCAGGACCTCCGGCCACCGGCGCGCGATCTCGTCCTGATGGACGCCCTCCCACTCGCCCTGCCCGATCTCGATGATGCCCGGCTCGGCCCGGAGCGGCACGGGGAGGGGAGCGAACGTGGGGTCGACGCCGGACTCGCGGGCGATCGCTTCGGCGGTGGCGCGCGCGGTCTGGGCCGTGCGCGCGAGCGGCGAATGAACGATCTCGAGCGGCAGGCCGTGGGGCACGGGCAGGACAGGTGACGCCTGCGGCCGCGCGAGCCGCTCGCCGGCGAGCGCCGCCTGCCTCCGGCCGGTCTCCGAGAGCGGCGTCTCCGCCTGCCCCTGGAAGCGGTTCTCCACGATGTACTCGGACTCGCCGTGGCGGACCAGCACGAGCGTCGCGTCAAGCCCCTCGGGGATGAGCGGCGCGGCGCCGTCACTCACCGCTCGCCGCCCAGCCGTACCACCCAGCTCTCGATGATTCCCTCGTCTGACGCCAGCGCGTCGACGACCGTCGGCGGCACATCGTCGTCGAGCGCGAGGACCATGTACGCGTCGGCGCGGGGCGCGGACCGGGCGAGGGTCATCGAGCTGATGTTCACGTCCGCCGCGCCGAGCATCGCGCCTACCCGACCCACCGTCCCGGGCCGATCTCGGTGATGGCTGATCAGCATCACGCCGGCCGGCGCGAGGTCCATCGAATGCTCCTGGAGACGGACAAGCCGCGGTTCGCCGTTTGCGACCGTGCCGGCGAGCGTCACGGCGTCGGCGTCCCCCTGCGCCGTGAGCGTCAGGAGCGACGCGAACGCCCCGGCGTTGGGCGTCTTGCGCTCGACGACCTCGATCCCGCGGGCCTTCGCGAGCGTCCCGGCGTTGACGAGGTTCACCCGCTCCTCGGTCGTCGTCTCGAGGAGCCCGCGGAGGACCGCGGCGACCAGCGGCGATGCGTCGAACGCCGCCGGCTCGCCGGCGATCTCGAGGGTCAGCGTCCGTGGCGCCGTCCGGGCGAGCTGGGCCGCGAACCGCCCCAGCGTCTCTGCGAGGGGCAGGTACGGCGCGATCGCCTGCGCCGTCTCGGCGGTCAGCAGCGGCGCATTCACGGCGTATGCCGCCGGGCGGCCGTCGAGGACCTCGAGGATCTGTTCCGCGACCTCCTCGGCGACCGCCACCTGCGCCTCCTCGGTGGAAGCGCCGAGGTGGGGCGTCAGCAGCGTGCGCGGCGCGTCGAGCAGCGGATTGCCCGTCGGCGGCTCGGCGGTGAACACGTCGACGCCCGCCGCCGCAACAATTCCGTCGCGGAGCGCGTCGGCGAGATCCTGCTCGTCGATGATCCCGCCGCGCGCGACGTTGAGCAGCATGACGCCCGGCTTCATCCGCGCCATGACGTCGTGGTTGATCATCCCGGCCGTCGCCTTCGTCTTCGGCACGTGCACGGTGATGACGTCGGCGCGGGCGACGATGTCGTCGAAGGAGACGAGCTCGACGCCGAACGTCGCGGCCTGCTCGGGCGTCACGAACGGGTCCGACCCGAGCACGGTCATCTGGAGCGCTCGCGCGCGGACGGCGATCGCCTGCCCGATCTTGCCGAGGCCGACGATGCCGAGGGTCCTGCCGCGCAGCTCGTGCCCGGTGAACTGGGACCGCTTCCACTCGCCGCGCCGCATGGACGCGTCCGCGGCCGCCGTGTGCCGGGCGAGCCCGAACATCAGCGCCAGGGTGTGCTCGGCAGCCGCCATCGTGTTGCCCGTGGGCGCGTTGACGACGGTGATCCCCGCTCGCGTTGCCGCGTCGAGGTCGACGTTGTCGACGCCGACGCCCGCCCGCCCGATGACGATCAGCCTGGTGCCAGCCGCGATCATCTCGGCGTTGGCCTTGACCTGGCTGCGGACGACGAGGGCGTCGTAGTCCGGGAGGAGCGCGAGGATCTCCTCCCGGGGGAGCCCGATCTGCTCGTCGACCTCGTGGTGGGCCCGGAGGAGGTCGATGCCCTCCTGCGCGAGCGGCTCGACGACGAGGATCCTCACGCGGGCACCGCGACGCGGCCCTGCGCCTCCACGAGCGCCCGCTGTGCGGCGGCGACGGCTGCACCGGGCCGGACGTCGAGGCCGTGCTCGATCGCCGCCTGCTCGAGGACGCCGATCGCGGCGAGGATGTCGTCGGTCGTCACGGAACCGAGGTGCCCCAGCCGGAAGATCCGGCCCTTGAGCTTGCCCTGGCCTCCGGCCAGCACGAGGCCCGCTCGCTTGAGCGAGGCGTTGAACGCCTTCCAGTCGAGGCCGTCCGGGATCCACGCTGCGGTCACCGTCTTCGACGCCACCGCGTCGTCGGCCAGCATCTCGAAGCCGAGTGCGCGCAGGCCCGCGCGGGTCATCGCCTGGGCGGCCGCGTGCCGGCGGAAGACACCGTCCCCCTCGGCCTGCATGAGGCGCAGCCCCTCGTCGACCTGGTACATCACGGCGACGGCCGGCGTCCACGGCGTTTCGCCCGCCGCGGCGGTCTCGCGGTGACGCTTGAGGTCCAGGTAGAAGCGGGGCATCGTCGCGGTCTCGGCGGCGGCCCATGCGCGTGGCCCCACGGCCGCCATCGCCATTCCGGGGGCGGCCATCCACGCCTTCTGTGACCCCGTCACCACGAGGTCCAGGCCCCAGTCGTCCATGGCGAACGGCACGGCGCCCAGCGCCGAGATCGCATCGACGAGGATGAGGGCGTCCGGTGCGGCGTCACGGACGGCCGTCGCAAGCGAGGCGACATCGCTCGCGACGCCGGTCGACGTCTCGTTGTGGGTCAGGAGCACGGCCTTCAGGTTTGGCGTCGCCGCAGCGGCGGCGTGCACTGCCGCGCCGTCGGGTGCCGCGCCCCACTCGACGTCGAGCCGGCTGACGGCGGCGCCGTAGACCTCCGCAATCTTCGCGAACCGGTCCCCGAACGACCCCATCGTGACCGCGAGGACCGCGTCGCCGGGCGACAGCGTGTTGACGACGGCGGCCTCGAGGGCGCCGGTGCCCGCGCACGTCAGCATCACCACGTCGTGCCGGGTGCCGAAGTACGGCTTCATGCCCTCGCTCACGCGCTGGAGGAGCGTCTTGAACTCCTCGCCGCGGTGATTGACCATCTGGCGCCCGCCGGCCTCGCGGACGGACGGCGGGAGGGCGGTGGGGCCGGGGATGCGCAGGTTGGGCTCGAAGCGGGTCACGGATCGTCTCCTGGGTCTCGGGGCGGAGCCCGAATCTGCCGGAGGTGACACGATCCGTCCAGCGTGGTAGATATGCCGTCATATGACAACGCTGCGAACGACGATCCTGCTCGATGCGGACCTCCTCGACCGCCTCGACCGTCACGTGCGCCGGCAACGCACGACCAAGACGTCGGTCATCGCCGCGGCGGTCGAGACGTGGCTCGACTCGCATGAGGCGAGCCCGGAGTTCCCATTCCTGGGCATCGGGCGCAGCCAGCACGGGCGGCTGTCACTCGACGGGCGGCAGATCGCCCGCCGTGAGGCCGGCGGCCGTGCGGGCGACCGCTAGGCTCGGGTGGCGATCCTCCTCGATCCCTCCGCCGTGCTCGCGGCGGCGGATGCCGCCGACCTCAACCATCGCGCCGCCGTCGCGTGGTTCGAGCGGGTGGACGAGCCGCTGCTCCTCGGCGCGCTCGGGCTCGGAGAGCTCGACCTGCTCCTCCAGCGTGAGCTCGGCCCGGGCGCGACGAACGCGGTCCTCGCGTCGCTCGTCGCGGGCTCGATCCGGCTCGTGCCGCCGACCGTCGACGACCTCGCACGCGCGGGCGAGCTCATGGCCGAGGCGGCGGAGCACCGCCCACGCCTCGCCGATGCGCTGCTGGTCGCCACCGCCGAGCGGCTCTCGATCCGTCGCGTGGCCTCGTTCGATCGCCGGCCGCTCGCCGTGTTCCGGCCGCGGCACAGGAGGACGTTCGACTTCGAGCCGTGAGGCGGACATGAACAACGGGGCCGGCGGTGCCGGCCCCGTCTGGTTCGCGCGGTGATGGGCGTCAGGCGCGCTTCACGACCACCGTGTTCGCCTGGACGTCGTGGTAGCCCTGCTTCTTCGCGCTCTGGTACGTGGTCCACAGCAGGAAG